>DATDGH010000964.1:0-8836 GCA_036522215.1 Candidatus Angelobacter sp.
ACCACATTTTTTTACCGGCTTATCTATCGTCGCGTGAGCATTCCGTCCACTACGCTGGTGATCGATCCTAACCTGATTCCATTGTTTTCTCAGCCGGTGCGGGTGGGCCTGCCGGCTTTCACCTACATTCGCGATACCCGCGATGATCCAACTGACTCGCACAAAGGGGCGTTTTCCACTCTGGATAGCGGCGTGGCCTCGGGAGTTTTTGGCTCGCAGGCAAATTTTGGCCGCCTGCTGATGCAGAATTCAACCTATTACCAGTTTCACAAGAAACGCTGGGTGTTTGCGCGATCCACGCGCATCGGAGTCGAGGGGGAGTTCGGTTCGACTACTTTTATTCCACTGCCGGAGCGATTCTTTGCCGGCGGCAGCAATTCTCATCGCGGGTTCGGCCTCAACCAGGCCGGCCCGCGCGACTTGCAGACCGGGTTCCCGCTGGGAGGTGAGGCGCTGTTTTTGAACAACCTGGAGATCCGCACGCCGCCCCTGCCGCTGCCTCTTGTCGGCAATGACTTGAGCGCAGTGGTGTTTCATGATATGGGAAATGTGTTTGCCTCGACCGGGGACATTGTTAACAGTTTCTTTCATTATGTGCAGCCGAACCGCAGCACCTGCCAGAATACGGCCACACCGAACTGCAATTTCAATTACATCTCGCACGCACTCGGAAGTGGAATCCGATATCGAACGCCGATTGGGCCGGTCAGCTTTGACCTGGGGTACAACCTGAATCCGCCGGTGTTTCCCATTGCGCAGCAAAACCGGTTCAGCAAGCTGGGACACTTTAATTTTTTCTTCAGCATTGGGCAAACCTTCTAATCGGGTCATCGGGTCGTCGGGTCATCGGGTCATCGGGAATATGAAAGTCACATTCAATTTCGTGATCGTTTTGCTGCTCATGGCTGCTTGTGCCGCCGAGGTGGTGGACCGCATAGTGGCGGTGGTGAACCGGCAGGTGATCCTGCAAAGCCAATTGGAGCAGGCGGCGCGGGTGGAGTTTCTGCTGCAAGGGAGGAGCCTGGACCAGCTCAAGTCAGCCGAACTGCAGGCTGTGCTGGATCGAATGATTGATCAGGCGTTGCTGGAACAGCAGATCGTGAGTACACCGCTGCTGGATCCCAGTCCGGAGGAGATTGGGTCTCGCATCCAGGAAGTGCGAACGCAGATTCCGGGGGCGACAAAAGACGAACGCTGGCGAGGCATGCTGGCCGGTTACGGAGTAACACAGGACGACGTGGAGAAACAGATCGCCACCCAGCTGCGAATCCTGCGATTCATTGACTTGCGCTTCCGCACTCTCGCCCACGTGGACCGCGCGTCTATTGCCAACTACTACACCGACAAGCTGCTGCCAGAATTGCGCAAGCAGGGCGCCCCGGAGCCGCCGCTCAACCAGGTGACCGACAAGATTGAAAAGATACTCACCGAGCAGCGCATCGACGAGCTGTTGACTTCCTGGCTGCAAACGCTTCGCTCGCAAACCCAGATTCAAAAGATGAGTGCTGATTCCAGGCCTGGCGGGAACACGCCATGACTACTGTCTCTTCCAACCTGAAGAACGATGAACGCCGAGGTCGGCGATTCACATGGAGCCACGCGCTGCTGAGCGCGCTCCTGCTGGGTTCCATCGTGTGCCTGGCACTCTATCTCAGAAGCAATGCCTTTCACGACCTGGTGCGGAGAAAGATCATTGCGCAACTGGAATTGGTGACCGGAGGCAAGGTGGAAATCCAGTCATTCACGTGGCGGCTTTCCGGACTGCAGTTTGAAGCCAGGGGAGTGACCATCCACGGGTTGGAGACGGGCGGGCAGTCGCCATTTGTTCGCGCAGACCGCGTGGCCGGGCAGGTGAAGATCATTTCTCTGCTGAAGCAGGAGATAGGATTGCGTTCGCTGGTTGTTGACCATCCTGTGATTCACGTGATCGTTTATCCCGATGGTTCCACCAACCAGCCGATGCCGAAGATTCAAGAAGGAGGAAGCAGCGCCGGAAGCCTGTTCAATATGGTCATCGACCAGGCTGAGGTCAATAACGCGGAGTTACAGCTCAATGAAACCAAGATCGCATTTGATTTTTCCGGGGAACATCTGACCGGAGGCATGGGCTACTCCCAGGCAGATAAAGACTATGAAGGAAATTTGAGCGTAGACCGGATCGGAGCGCGCTACAGGAATTTCGAACCCGTGCACGGTTCCCTGGAATTGCATTTTGTGTTGCGGCCGGCACAGGCGGAGTTGAAGTCGCTCAAATTCACAGTCGATCATTCGGTGCTTCAAGCCAGTGGAACCCTGGGTAATTATGGCAATCCTCAAATCCAGCTTCAGTACAGCGCGCTGCTCGACTTGAAAGAGACAGGAAGAATAGCAAGGGTTCCGCAGCTCCAGGCAGGACGGCTGGAAGTGAGCGGCGCGGCAAGCTATGCCAACAAGGTCTATGGGACTCAGGGGACATTTATCGTCCTCGGATTGGGATGGCGCAATGCTTCCTGGAACGTTTCCGGAATCGATGTAAGTTCGCCGTTTACGATTTCTGCAGACAAGATTTCACTGCCGCACCTGGATGTGCGGGCCTTTGGCGGAACGGCCCAGGGCGATTTCAGCGTGGTGAACTGGAACGCACCGCCGGCGGAGAAGAAGGCTGGTGAGCGGGGCAAAGGCGCACTGCGGGTGCTTAACATGCAAGCCGGTCAACTGGCCGCTGCTGTTTCGACCAGCAGGTTTCCGTTGAATAAGCTCAATCTGGCTGGAACAGTCTCCGGAGATGTGACCAGCGCCTGGACGGGGCCGGTAAAGAATGCGCCAGCAGAACTCAAGCTGGAAGCCAAGCCGCCTGCCAATGCGTCGCCCAGCGAGATACCGGTGACTGGGAATCTGCAGGCAACGTATCATCGCGCAACCGAGACGACGGATGTTGCCGACTTGAACCTGGCAACGCGCGGAATACGTGTGAACGCCACCGGCACCTTGGGCTCCACGACCGCTCAACTCAAGGTCCTGTTCACCGCCGAAACTCTCCAGGAAGTCCAGCCCGTATTGGAGGCGTGGAGTCCGGGAACGCGAATGCCGGTGGACGTTCATGGACGAACCTCATTCAATGGAACATTGTTCGGAAAGCTCAACGGGCTCTCCGCTCGCGGGCGCCTGGATCTCCGGGATTTCGACACACTGATTGGCCCCGTGCATACATTGCTCGGCCCGCTGGAGTCGCTGGCGACGCAAAAGCCTCCGGACCGAATTCATTGGGACTCAGTGCTTGCGGACATCCTGGTGACACCTTCCACCTTGAGCGCACAGAATGGCGTGCTGAAACGAGGAGGGACGGTAATCACGTTTTCCGGAAACGCGGCCCTGAACAAAGGCCAGTTCGACGAAGCCAACAGCGAGATCCTGGTGAACTTTCAGGCGCAAAACATCAGCCTGGCGGACTTGCAGATGGTGACGGGCGTGCAGGCGCCGATTACGGGAACGGTGAATGCTGATGTGCGCACCAGGGGCACGTTGCGCACTCTGCGGGGCAGCGGAACCCTGACGGCGAGCAAGCTGACTATCGTGGGCGAGCCATTCTCTCTGTTTAAGGCGAGCGTTAACTTTGCCGGTGAAGACAGCCAGTTCAGTAACATCCTGCTGGCGCACAACGGCGCGCAACTCACGGGTTCGGCCGCATTCAACACCCGGGCACGTTCATTTATTTTTGACCTGAGCGGCGCGAACATCGAACTCAGCAGCCTTCGCCACCTTCAGCCGAAGCGGCTGAGCATGGCGGGCCACGCCGATTTTCACGCCTCCGGCTCGGGAACCATGCAAGCGCCGGTCATCAACGCGCAACTGAATTTCCGCAAGCTGGTGCTGAATGGCGAACTGGTGGGCGATTTGAGCGCTTCAGCGGAGACCCACGGCGAGAATACGCTTCTGCACGCGAAGTCAAACTTTGAGAATGCCGCCTTCAGCCTGGACGGCAGCGTGCGGTTGCGGGATAACTTTCCCGGGCAGATGACGCTCAAGTTTGAGCATCTGGATTTCGACCCGCTGATTCGCGCTTACCTGCAAGCCCCTCTGACCGGCCATTCATCGATGGAGGGATATGTCGAGGTGCGGGGGCCCATGAAGACGCCGCGCGCGCTTTCCATTATCGCCAATATCAACCAGCTCTCCGCCGGAATTGAAAACGTGAAGGTGCATAACGATGGCCCGCTGCGCTTTTCCCTGACCAACCAGTCAGTGCATGTAGACCAGTTTCACCTGACCGGAGATGAGACAGACGTTTCTTTGCGTGGTGATGCCAATCTTGCCGGAACACAGGCTTTGGACCTGCATGCCGAGGCAAAGGTAGACCTGAAGCTGGCGCAGATTCTGAATCCCAATATCATTTCCAGTGGCACGGCCACGCTGGCGATGCATGTGAGCGGGACGATGGGCCAGCCGCTGATGCGCGGCCGCATGGACATTACCAACGGAGGGCTTTCTGTTGTCGACCTTCCCAGCGGATTGAGCCAGATCAACGGACACATGGTGTTTGCGCAGGACCGGGTTCAGATCGAATCACTGCGCGCCCACATCGGGGGCGGAGACCTGGACCTGGGCGGATTCATCACTTACAGGAATGGGCTTTATTTCGATGTGACTGCGACCGGGAACGACGTACGCCTGCGCTATCCGCCGGGACTGAGCGCCTCCGCCAACGCCAGCCTGCGCTACACGGGCTCAGCCCAAAGCTCTCAGCTTTCCGGGAACATGACGATCGTCCGCTTTGCCGTGGATCCTCATTTTGATTTTGCCCAGTACCTGGCGGGCGCGAGGCGTCCGCTCAGGGTAGGTGCGCAAAACCCATTTCTGGAGAACCTGCGCCTGGACGTTCACATTGCTTCCACGCCTGAGCTTCGAGTGGAGACTTCACTGGCAAAATTCTCCGGCGATGCCGACCTGCGCATCCGCGGGACGGAGGCCAATCCGGCGGTGCTGGGACGGGTCAACATCGCGGAAGGCAACGTCTCCTTCAACGGCACGAAGTATCGCCTGGAGCGCGGGGATGTGACGTTCAGCAACCCGCAGGTCATCCAGCCTATCGTGAACGTGGAAATGTCTGCGCGAGTGCGCGATTATGACATCACCATCGGCTTTCACGGGCCCATTGACAGGCTCAGCATTACCTATCGCTCCGATCCTCCGCTGCCCAGCGGCGATATTATCGCCCTGCTGGCCTTCGGGCGAACGAAAAGCCAGGACATTTACAGCAATCAATCGACGACAACCCTGACCACGTCCGACACCATGCTGTCCCAGGCGTTGACCACGGCTTCCAACAATCGCGTGCAAAAACTGTTTGGAGTGGGCAGTGTTAAGATTGACCCGCAAGTAATCGGCGCCGAGAACAGCCTGGGTCCCCGAGTCACTATTGAGCAGCAGATCCAAAACAATATCACGCTTACTTACATCACCAATTTGACGCAATCATCTTCCGAACAGGTGATCCAGGTTGAATACAACGTGAGCAGGAGCATTTCCGTTGTGGCCGTTCGCGATCAGAACGGAATCCTGGCTTTCGAAGTGCGCATCCGAAAACGTAAGCGGTAGCCTTACCTTTCAGGCCCAGTTCATTTGTGCAGTTCAAGGCAGCGGCGATGTCGCAGAATGGCAATCCATCCACGGAGCGGGAGTCGTTCAGCGCACAACGTGAAGCCATGGTGGAGCACCAGCTTCGCCGGCGTGGTATCCATGACGAGCGAGTGCTGCAGGCCATGCGAACGGTGCCGCGCCATGATTTTGTGCGAGGAGAGAACTGGGGGGAAGCCTATGCCGACCACCCCGTCCCCATCGCCGAACAGCAGACTACTTCACAGCCGTACATCATTGCTGCCATGCTTCAGGCGGCCGAGATCAAACCCGGCGACCGCGTGCTGGAGATAGGCGCCGGATCGGGCTATCAAACGGCAGTGCTGGCGGAGCTGGCCAACCAGGTGTTCGGGATAGAACGTTATCCATCTCTGGTAGAGGCTGCCCGGCAGGTGCTGGACCGTCTGGGCTATCACAACGTCGCATTGGTTGCGGGCGATGGTTCCATGGGGTTGCCACAGGCTGCTCCTTATGACGTCATTATTGTGTCAGCGGCAGCGCCGCGCGTGCCGGAGACTTTGATAGAACAGCTTGCGCCGGGAGGACGCATGGTAATTCCTGTTGGCGATGCCGGTCAGCAAGTGCTGAAGCTGGTGCGCAATGAAGGCGATCAAATCACTGAAACTAACCTGGAAGGCTGCCGCTTTGTGCCGCTCATTGGGCAGGCAGGGTTTTCGGTTGAGTGATTACCCCACCCCACCGCACGCAAAACCGGCGTGCGGTGGGGGCCCCGGACATCGGGTCGTCGGGTCATCGGGTCGTCGGGTCATCGGAAAACCAAGAGGTTTGATTCTTGGCTGCTATAGACTATTTTGTGCCCTTCTTCCGCAACATTGGCGTTACTCTGGAGATGATCAAGTGGGAGCACTCCGTATTTGCGCTTCCATTTGCTTTGTGCGGGGCCATGCTTGCCGCCGGAGGCGTTCCTGCCGTGGCAAAGCTGGGATGGATCCTGCTGTGCATGGTGTCTGCGCGTTCGTCCGCCATGGCGTTCAACCGCCTGGCCGATGCACAGATTGACGCTGCCAATCCGCGCACAGCCACTCGCGCAATCCCCGCGGGAACCTTGTCGCAGAAGTTCGTGATGTTGTTCGTAATCGTGTCCTGCGCGATTTTTGTGTTTGCCTCGGCGCAACTGAACCGGCTCACCTTGTATCTCTCGCCGGCGGCGCTGGCGGTTGTGCTTTTGTACTCCTTCACCAAGCGTTTTACCCGCTGGTCACATTTGCTCCTGGGCTTCGCCCTGGGCGTGGCCCCGGCAGCGGCGTGGATTGCGGTCCGCGGCTCGCTCGATCCGCGAATCCTGATCCTGACGGCGGCGGTCACTTTCTGGGTGGGGGGATTCGACGTTCTCTATGCCTGCCAGGACATCGATTTTGACCGCAAGTACGGTCTGAATTCGCTGCCGCAAGCGTATGGCGTCCGCCCGGCGCTTTTGCTTTCCCGAGTGTTCCATCTTTTCATGCTGGCTTTGCTGATTCTGCTGGTAGTGATTTTTGGCCTGGGGAAGATTGCCATGGTGGGAGTTGCGGCGGTCGCGCTGTTGCTGGGATATGAGCACTCACTGGTCTCGGCCAAAAACCTGAGCAAGCTGAATGCTGCGTTCTTCACCATGAACGGCGTCATCGCCGTAGTGTTTTTTATGTTCGTGGCGGCGGACATCCTGGTGAGCCATCATTAATCGGGTCATCGGGTCATCGGGTCACCACCACCCCGCCACGCGAAGCGCGCGTCGGGGACCCCGGTCATCGGAAGAAACACCCAGCCCAAGGATACGAAAATTTCTCGATGTGAGGTGTCCCGAGATGAAAAGACCCAAAAGGATGGTGCTTGATGGAGATACAAGGAGAAGATTATGTCTACCTGACAAACGTTGAACCTGGAAAGGTGGAGCCTATATTTTTGAAAAAGCTCAGAGAACACTGGCCATCTCCGCTGATACAAACATTTGATAGAACAAATGGGCATATCTGGCTACACATTGCCAAAGATGAAGAAATGTATCATTTCAATGAAGAACATGGTGCTTCGCTCAATGAAAATGGTGAAGGCTGCTTTATGCTCCTTGCTGGCCATGAATCATTGCTTCAAGCAGATGTGCAAATCTCCAACGTTTACTTAAATGGTGCACATTACAATGTAGCGCCTCACGATGCGAAGCTAATTCTGATAAACAGGTGGGAATATACTTTGGTATTACCTGCTTTGATCGAAGAGAGTGAATTTGCAAGGAAAATTCATGAGTATTTAATGGAGACTATTTCAGATGTCTGCAGAGGTGAATTGGCGAAATAGAGCGGGTGCGCCGGGGACCCCGGTGATCGGGTCGTCGGGTCGTCGGGTCATCGGGTCACCACCACCCCGCCACGCGAAGCGCGCGTCGGGGACCCCCGGGTGATCGGGTCATCGGTGCATCGGGTCATCGGAAGAAACACCCAACACTTCGATGCGTTTGAGTATCCACTGATTACAAACAGCTTAGCGAGCAGTCAGTGGAGAGCCCACGAAACATTCTGGGCTGAAGGCACTAAGAGGATTTCAGCCGCGCCTCCTTTTGAATCCGCTCTGTTTGAATGCGGGTTGCATTCTCTTGTTCGCGCGGGGTGAGTTGATGGACTACGCTGGTATTGGTTTCAGCGCAGTTCTGTTGCGCGGCCAGAATTCGAATCTCGGCAAAGTGCGGAGTGAGGAGCCCTTCGTCCCGCAGACTCTCAAGCTTCTCTACTATCTGTTCTGTGGCCTGATTAATGGCAGCAAGGGCGCTACAAACCTCGGCCTTCATGCGGGATGCTCCTATTGTCAAAATATGTGCCGGATGTACTATGGTACAAGTGAGATGGACATCCTACGCTTGATGCTTAGGGCATGTCCAGAGAAATCCGTAAGCGGTTTGGGGCCAGAATCCGGGAGTTGCGCGTGGAGCAGAAGATGCGGCAACTCGACCTGGCCGTGAATATGGATGTTCAAGAGTCCTACGTCTCAAATATTGAAACCGGATCGAAGGAGCCCTGCCTCGAAGTGATTGAGAAACTCTCTAAAGGGCTAGGTGTCTCGCTCAGAAAAATATTTTGGGATTTGTAAAACAGGAAGGCGAAGGTAGAGGCAGTGATCGTTATTTTCGCTTACCCAGCCCTCAAAGATCCTCGTGGCTCCAGTATTGCCAGCGGCTTCGTGGAAGCGAAACTTGGGCGGGGCAGCTCCCTCGGCCCTACGCACGCGCTGA
>DATDGH010000965.1:0-3833 GCA_036522215.1 Candidatus Angelobacter sp.
AGAACGTTGGTATTCAAGGAATTTTGCAGATGGGTTGAAAACATATAAAGATTTAAACCCTGACAAAAGCGCTCAGTTGTAAGGACAAAGATCGCGAACGGCTCATGAAAAGAAAGGAAGATAAAGACGCCACTACAAAGACAAGCAGAAACACAGAAATTACGCGCTTTGTGAAGTATTCACGCTCACTTGGCCAGGAACAGCGGCCAGGTCAGACAGGTGAATCCTTAGAGAATTTTAAGAAAGGCAACCAAGCAGCACCCAGGTAAAGGAGTTTAACCATGAATCTCATCCAGTCAGTTTCACAGCACGCACTTGCAGCAGTTTCTCTGCTCTTATTCCAATCCAACACCCCCGGCCAGGGCCTACTGAATTCCATCTCGCAGTTCATCACCGGCCCCTTTGGCAAGGCCATAACCCTCATTGCCATCGTGCTCTGTGGCGTCAGCTACATGTACGGCAAGCAAAGTGACAACTCAAGTATCGGCAGGCTCGCCATTGGCGCGGCCCTGATCGTGGGTGCAGCCAATATTTTTGCCTACATTCAGCAAGCAGGATGAACCAGTCATGGCCGAGATCACGAGGCGAAACAATCCGGTTTACAAGACGCTGAATAAGCCTCTGACCATCATGGGAGTCGAGCGGACGCTGTTCGCTACGGCCCTGTTTACAGGTGGAGGTTTTCAGGTCCTCTTCAGCAGTTTTATCGGGGCTATCGTGATTTTTGCCATCCTGCTTACGCTCGCCCGGATAGCAACGCGCCGCGATCCCAAGATGCTGGTGTTCATCATTCAAGCGATGTCGCGCACCTTCCGCGCCGAATATGACCCCTGCAAATACACGCCCGCGACCGTAAGGAGAATTCGCAGCCATGCTTAACATCCGAAAACTCGTCAAGAATTACCGGGAAACCGGCGCACTGGCCGAGCAGTGCAGCATATTCAGCTTCATTAACGATTGGTGCTTTATCACCAAGACCGGCGCAATCGGCGCCGTCATCGAGGTTGAAGGGATTGATTACGAGTGCTTGGACCACCGCACCCTCGATACCACCACGAAACGACTTGAAGCGGCCTTCAGGCTGTGCGGCCCCGAGTTCCGGGTTTATCAGTATCTCTTCAAATCCCACTTCCAACCCGATCCGCCACCAGCCTACAGCAATCCTGTTGTGCGACGTGCCGAGGTGGAACGCGCTCGCTACTTCGCGCAAAAAGCCGAGGAGATGTTTTCCATTCACATCTATTATGTGCTGCTTTATCAGAGCACGCCCCACGCCGCGAAGATGACATTGAGCAAAGCTCTCGGCAGCTTCTTCAGCCAGGGCCTTGCCACCGGAACAACCAATCTCAAATCCCTGTTCAGTGCGAAAAAAGAAATTCTGCTCATTGAAGACCAGATTGACCAAGCCGCAACCGTACTGCTGCGTCAGGCCAACAGCCTTGTTTCTTATCTTTCCGATCTGGTGGAAATCAGGCTCTTAAACAAGCAAGACGCCTTCGCAATGCTGCTCAAGATTTTCAATGTCGATCCTGAGAAACAACATCAACGGCTCAAGTTCGATGTGATGACAGATAAATATCTTGTCAATTCGCCGCTTGAATCGCATACCGACCACCTGACGATTGACGGCTATCACACACGCATTCTCACGCTCCGCGAAGAACCGAGCGAAAGCCGGCCACTCGTTTTGCAGCAGCTGCTTCGCATTCCCGCCACTTATCACCTTGTCACAGAATGGCGGGCAGTCGAGGCAAGCGATGCCGTCCATTACATCGAGGCGATGCGGACTCACTTTCATAAGACCAAATCATCGTTGAGCGTCTCGAATGAGGGTGACCGGCTCAAGGATGAAACCAAAGTTGAGTTTGTCGATGACCTGAACGAATGCCTCAAGGAAGTGCAGAAGCGTGGCAACTATTTCGGCAAATTCAGCCTCACCATTGTCATTTACGACCATAACCGCGTCAAAGTCGAAAAAGCAGTATCGGATTTCGGCAAGGCGTTCAGCAACGTTGGCGCTGCTCTGTACTCTGAGACGTACAACCAACTATCGGCATTTTTCGCTACCTGCCCCGAAAATTCGCACTTCAATTTCCGCCAGCTCTACATCACGAACAATAACTATGCCGATTGGTCGTTTCTCTTCACCCTCCATGAGGGCCACCGCTGGAATACGTTTCTCAACCGCGAGGCCCTGGCCATCGTGGAAACCGCAGACGGTACCCCGTTTTATCTCAACCTACATCAGCGCATCCAGGACGGCAGCGGGAACACCAGCGACGATGTGGCCCATACGTTTCTTACCGGGCGCACCGGCAGCGGCAAATCATTCTTTGCTAATTTCCTCACGCTTGCTTTGCAAAAATATGATCCCCGCACCTTCATTTTTGATTTAGGCGGCAGCTATGAAAAGCTGACTCGCCTCTTGGGAGGCTCGTATCTCAAGATTGGCGCGGAAAAGCCGGATTACAAAATCAATCCCTTCAGTCTTGAACCCACCGCGCCCAATATCGAGTTTTTATTCTCGCTCGTCCAGGTGCTCATCGCGGGCAGTGACGGCTATCAGACCACGACCGAAGACGACCGCAATATATTCCAGGCCATCGAGACGCTATACGTCTTGGACCGCGACATCCGCCGCCTCAAGACTCTCGCCGGCACTCTGCCCCGGCATCTCGCCGACCGCCTGCACAAGTGGATTGAAGGCGGGCAATACGGCCATCTTTTCGACAACGTGGAAGACACGATCACTCTGGCAACACTGCAATGCTTTGATTTTCAGGGAATGGATGAATATCCGCAGCTTATCCAAGCCTTGCTCTTTTATGTTCTGCACCGCGCCAGCGCCGTCATCTATGACCCAGCCATCCGCTCCAGCCTCAAGATTTTCATTCTGGATGAGGCTTGGAAGTTTTTCACTGTCCCGGTCATCCGCAACTATCTGGTAAAGGCCGCGAAGACGTGGCGCAAGCATAACGGGGTTCTCATCATGGCGACACAGTCGCCCGAGGACCTGAAGGAATCGAACCTGCTGCCGTTGCTGGATTCTTTTCCGACCAAGATCTTCCTGGCGAATGCTGATGCTGATTACGCTTTTTACACCGAGAGATTCCATCTCAACCCGCGCGAGGTGGAACTGATCCAGACTCTCATTCCCAAGCGCGAGGGGCTTATCAAGTCATCCACCATGGGCAAGAAGTTTGTCCTCAACGTGGACCGCAAAAGCTACTGGCTTTATACCAATTCGCCAAAAGACAACGAGCGTTTTAATGCCGTTGTCCAGGAGCACGGATTTGAACACGGCCTAGAACTCTTAGGCATTACACAAAGGAGTTAAATCATTATGCAACGACTACTTCGCTTCACTCTCTTTCTTGCCATCTTTCTCAGCGCCGTCCTGGCGACGGCCCAAACACCGGATTCCAGCCGCGCCGCGGGTGAGGCGCGCACGATCAAATATGCAGCCAAAGACATCATCCGCGTCACAACTCGGCCGCGTTTTACCACCCTGATTCTACTGCCACCGCAGGAACGCATCCTTGACTTTGTCATCGGGGATAAAGACGCCTGGGTGCTCGAAGGAACACAAAACTTTGCCTATCTGAAGCCCACGAAAGCCGGACTTGAAACCAGCATGAATCTGATTACGGCCTCAGGCAACATCTACACCTTCTATTGCACCAGTGGGGAAAACACGCAAGCCGACCTCAAGATTTTCGTCGAATCCACGGACGAGAAAATACTGAGTGTAGCCGACAACGCCCCGCGCCTGGTGCCCGCGTCCGATGTGGACCAGTTCCGGGAAGCTGCGGCCCTCCAAATCAAAGCCGCCC
>DATDGH010000966.1:0-3382 GCA_036522215.1 Candidatus Angelobacter sp.
CGGTTAGCTGGCTTCAAGTCAGAGCGGATATTGCTGGTGATATTCCTGCCGAATGGCTGCACGCACATTTTGCCGGCAAACTGCTATACACATTCCGAAGTGCAGCCGCTGATGGCAAAGTGCTCAGTTTCGATTCAGAACGGCGCCAGCGTCTTTTGGCGGCGGCAAAGGCCTACGATCTTGTAGAACTCGAGGCCGATGCCGATCTGGATCCGCTGTTATTGGAGGCTATTCCGCCAGCCAAACGCATGATTGTCTGGCGAGGGAAGCCATGCGATCTCAGCCGGCTTCAATCGTGTTTTTCACGTATTGTCGATGTTCCCGCTCGCCTCTACTGCATGCTGCCGGCGGCGGTTAAAGCCAGCGACGGACTACAGCCGTTGTTATTTTTAAAAGCTCTCAAACGCAAAGATGTTGTTGCCTATTCCGTAGGTCCTGCCGGCCTGTGGAGCCAATTGCTGGCGCCCGTTTTCGGCTCACCCCTCATTTTTGGCAACGCGCGTAACTCGGCACATCAGTTGGGAGAATTGGACATTCAACGCCTGATTGCGGACTACGGCTTTCCGGCTGTGAGACTTGTGCGCGAGCTTTATGGCATGGTAGGAACAAAAATTTTTCAATCTCCCTCACCGCGTTTGCACAACACGGCGTATCGAATTCTGAATCATCCGGCACTGTTTCTGCCATTCCATGTAGAAGATTTTGAAGATTTCTGGAAACAAATGGTGGAATCCGGATCGCTGGAATCCCTGGGGATTGGCATCCGCGGGTTGGTCATTGTGTCTCCGCACAAAGAAGCTGTTTTACGTGTTGCAGGCGCGAGCAGTTCTATGGTCCGGAGAGCGGGAGCGAGCAATGTCTTTGTGCATCGCGGCTGTGTGTGGGAAGCGGAAACCACTGATCCTGAGACTATTGCCGGTATTAAAGATATCTGTCCCTTGAAGGCCGCGGTGATTGGATGCGGCGGCGCCGGCCGCGCTGTAGCAGCAGCCCTTCAGCAGACTGGCTCGGACGTTACATTAGTCAATCGTGGATTGCAGCGAGGAGCTTATGCCGTTCAGCTATTGGGATTGCCATTTGTTCCTTTATCGGAGTTCCGGGTCGACGGATTCAACCTGGTTGTGAATGCCACGCCTGTTGGAAAAGAGAATGAAGGCTTCCCCTTCGTCATTGACGGCCTGACGAATGGCACTGTAGTTATCGATCTGGCTTATGGTTCTCAACCGACCCCATTGGTCTCGGCAGTGCTGGCTCGGGGCGGCGCCGCAATTGATGGCTACGATGTCCTCCTCACCCAAGTGCGGAAGCAGTTCCAGTTGATGACGGGCCTCGAAATGCCGGAAATCATTGACCGAGAAACAGTACTTGCAGGAAAGACTGCGAACTTTTCCTCTTCCGCGCCTTTATTGCAGGCAGCACGCGGCCCGGTGGTGGTGGAATATGAAGTCTGAGACCTCTAATGCTCTGACTGCTTCGGACCAGGATTTGATTGCACGTGTACGCGATCTCGCACAGCATTCTTTTATGCCGCGGGCTGCAACCTATGATCG
Organism: Candidatus Angelobacter sp.; assembly: GCA_036522215.1. GTDB lineage: Bacteria > Acidobacteriota > Terriglobia > Terriglobales > Acidobacteriaceae > Angelobacter. Next base: position 1,551 of record DATDGH010000966.1, read on the forward strand.
CGAAGCCGCGTTTCCCGCCGAAGACTTCCGCGATCTTGCCCGCGCTGGTTTGCTCCGAGCAGTCATTCCTCGAGAATACAGTGGCCTGGAGCTGGGACCATATCGGAAAAATGTACTGACGCTTTGGCTCATGACCAAAGAAATTGCCAAGGCGGATCTTTCGCTGGCCCGATGCTGGGAGGGCCATTGCAATTCCATGGTCCTCATTGATGGCATTGCCACCCAGGCCCAAAAGGAGCGCTGGTTCGATGGTGTGGTCACGAGAGATGAAATTTGGGTGGCCTGGAGTGGTGAGCCGCAGGCCCGCGCGTCTATAGAGAACACGGCGTTCGGAACTAGCACCACGAAAGTTGATGGTGGGTTTCTGGTCAACGGGAAAAAAGCTTTTGCTACAAGCGCCGGTGCAGCCCATTGGGCCATCTTGCTCGTGAGCACGGCCGGGCCAGGCGGCGCAAGACACAATTCTGCCACTCCAGAAACACTGCTGTTACTTGCATGCGATCTTTCTGATCCATCTGTGACTGTGGACAAATCGTGGTGGGACCCGATCGGTATGCGGGGTACTGCTAGCCACGTCGTTCAGTTTGACCGCACGTTCATTCCGGATGAAAATGTGATCGGCCGTCCGGGACAGTACCTTTTGGAAGGCTGGCAGACTTGTTTTATTCCCCACTATGCCGCCACATTCCTGGGAGCGGCGGAAGCCGCATATGAGTTCTGTCTGGAATACGTAAGATCGCAAAACAAGACTGCTGATCCGTACATTCAGCATCACATTGCACAAAGCGCAATCAACATTGAAACCGGGTACCTCTGGCTGCGGCATGTGGCTGCCCTGTGGGAGACCGGGCATCACGATGAAGCTCAGCTTGCCGGCAGTCGCGCTCGTCATGTCATGGAACATGTCGCAGAAGAAACTGTTAAGCGCAGCATCCGTGCATGCGGGGCCCGCAGCTTGAATCGTCCCAGCCCCTTGGAGCGAATCTATCGCGATCTCTCATTTTACGTGCGTCACGACAATGACGATCATTTGCTCGCGACCATTGGCCGCTCGCTGCTTGGGCAGCAACATGACCCTTCATTCTTCAAACCGTAGCCCTGGACGTGAATTCCGGACCAGAACCGTTGTTGACACTCGAAACAGGAGAAAAGAAATGTCCTTCGTTTCAACCGCCGCAGAACACCTGAGCTATTACGATTTGCAACTTGATCATCCCGACTGGGAACACGCCACAGTGCTTGATTTTGGCGGCAATCGAGGAAATGCGCTAATGGCTGGGCGCATCAAGGAGAGGAATTATTGGTGCGTCGATGTCTCATGGGATGCAATTGACCGGGGCCAGCGCGACTATCCGGAGGCCCACTGGATCTACTATGACCGCTATAATTTTGAATTCAATCCAACAGGTATTCCCGATCTGCCCATTCCTGATTTCGGACGTAAATTCGACTACGTCCTGGCTTACTCAGTTTTTACCCACACCCATGAGGCCGAGATGATCGAGTTGGTCAAGGACCTGCGACAGCTCCTGACGGAGGACGGCCGTTTGGCGTTTACGTTTCTTGATCCGCATTATGTGCTGCCCAGGGATTGCAGTCCTCTTCTTCGCGATCACAACCCTCTCACAAATTTGGGGTGGCGGCTGGAGCGAACCAGAAAGTCCAAGCCCAATCTGCCCGTGCAGCAACTCCTGCACAAGGCAGCCGGCGCAGACTGGTGTGCCTTGGTTGATAACAAGGATCTTTATCTTGAGCAGGACGATCCCGGCATCAGGAAAACAGGCGTTGCTTGTTCCTATCGTACCTTTTGCACGGCGCGCCATATGAGCCAG
>DATDGH010000967.1:0-6095 GCA_036522215.1 Candidatus Angelobacter sp.
AATGATCATTTCCCCTAAGGGCCGAAGGCAGTTGATTGCCCACGTCTCATTCCGCAGTCTCCAGCACTTGAGCTAGCTCTTCCCATTCGGCCATGCTGGCGGCGAGGTCGGAACGGTGCTGGGCCAGCAGGTCGGTCTGGCGTTTGGTTTCTTCGGCGCTGACGAAGGTTTGCAAGGCGGCTTCGCTGAGGGCAATGGCGGCTTCCAGGCGGACAATCTCTTCTTCCAGGTCCTTGCAGCGCTCCTTCATCTGGCGGAGCTTGATGGGATTCAGGCGCCTGGGTTTAGATGCGGACATCGACTGTCCTGCCGGGCCTTCGATAACCAATAATGGCCTCAAGGCGCCATTTTCAGATTCGCTCCTGGACTCCTTTCGCTTGTCCGATTCAACCGCTGCGGCGGGCTCAGCTCCCACTGGAGCGGAAGGCTTGCCTTCTTTTCTCCAGAGGTAGTCTTCGTAGTTGCCGGGGAAGACTTCGACTTGCCCTCCGCCGACTTCAAAAACCCTGGTCGCTAGCTTGTCAATGAAGTAGCGGTCGTGGGAAACGAAGACAACGGTGCCGGTGAAGTCCTGCAGGGATTGCAGCAAGACATCCTTGGCGCGCAGGTCGAGGTGGTTGGTGGGTTCATCCAGCAGCAGGAAGTTCGAGGGGTGCAACAGCATGCGCGCCAGGGCGTAGCGGTTGCGTTCGCCGCCGGAGAGCACCTTGACGGTCTTGAAGACATCCTCCTCGGAGAAGAGGAAGCAGCCAAGCAAACTGCGCAGCTCGGTCTGGGTGGAGCGAGGAGCCACTTCAAACAGGTCGTCCAGCAGCCGGACGTCAGGATTCAAGGCCTTGTACTGGTCCTGGGCAAAATAATCCACCTGAACGTTGTGCCCCAGGCGAACCTGTCCGGCGGTGGGCGGCTCCAGGGCGGCGAGCAGCTTGATCAGTGTGGATTTGCCGGCGCCATTCACGCCTACCAGGGCGATGCGATCACCGCGCTCGATTACAAAATTTGCGCCGGCAAAAACCTGCTTGGGCCCGTAGTTCTTGGCCAGAGCGGTGGCCTCGGCGACCATGCGTCCGCTGGCGGGAGGCTGGGGAAAAGAGAAGTGAATGGTCTTCTCATCCGGAGGAATCTCAATTTTTTCCATCCGTTCCAGCTCTTTGATCCGGCTCTGCACCTGTTTGGCCTTGGTGGCCTGATAGCGGAAGCGGTTGATGAAGGCCTGGAGCTGTTCAATTTTTTCCTGCTGGTTGCGGTGAGCGGCCTCCAGTTGTGCCCGGCGCTCGGCCTTCTGCGCCAGGAATTTCTCATAGTTTCCCGGATAAAAATGCACCCGCTTGTTCCATATCTCCGCGATCCTGTTTACGGTCACGTCTAAAAAATAGCGGTCGTGGGAGACGAGGACGTAAGCATGGGGATAGCCAGCAAGATATTGCTCCAGCCAGTTGCGCGATTCCAGATCGAGATGATTAGTAGGCTCGTCCAGGAGCAACAGGTTGGGCTGGGCCAGCAGCAGCTTGGCCAGGGCGATGCGCATCTGCCATCCGCCGGAAAATTCCTCGGTGCGCCGCTCCCAGTCTTCTTTGGGGAATCCGAGGCCGTTCAGGACCATTCCCACTTCGGCATCGATGTTGTAGCCGTCGCGGGAGTGCAGCTCCGCCTGAATGCGATGGAAGCGTTCGGCAATCTGGGAATATTCCGGACCTTCGTGCTGCACCTCGGCCATGCGCTGCGCCAGCTCTTCCTGCTCGCGCTGCATTTCGTGAATCTGGCTGAAGACCGAGAGACATTCGGCAAAGACGGAGCGGCCCGAAAGCGTGAGTCCATCCTGCGGCAGATAACCGCAGACGATACCTTTTTGCCGGCTGCTGGCGCCGTAGTCCAGCGAGTCTGTTCCCGCCAGTATTTTGAGCATCGTGGTCTTGCCGGTGCCGTTTGCGCCCACTAGACCTACGCGATCACGAGGGGTAATCAGCCAGTCCAGATCCTGGAAGAGGATTTTGGGACCAAAGCGCTTGCCGGCCTGGGAGAGTTGGAGCACAACAATTATCTAACCACAAAGGGCACAGCGTAGCAGAGCCACAACCAAAATTGCCGCAGATTTCCTCGAGATGAACGCAGAAAGATATTGAGAATCGGGTCACCACCACCCCATCACGCGCAACACAAAACCCGCGCGTGCTGGGGACCCCGGTCAGCGGGTCGTCGGGTCATCGGGTCACCACCACCCCGCCACACGAAGCGCGCGTCGGGGGCCCGGGTCGGAAAAGCAAAACGCCTAGGAAACTACTGGAGCATGGGGGACATGGAAACGTTGCTCCACCGCGCCACGCCAAAACCAGGCGCGTCACTGGCGGGGCACCTGTTAACTGCCTCCAGCACATAACCATAGATTCAGCGTTGACTTTCGCCTCAGTGATTGAGTATCCTTAAAACTCACTGCTCATGCAGTTGCCCGCCCTTGTGTCTTCCCATCGGAAGTAGGTACGCGGTGTCAGCGAGCGGTTTTTCTTAGCGTTCTTATTCATCAGGAGTTTGGAGCATGTCAACCCGTTTTCCAAGCGGGCAGGAAATTGCGCGCAAGTGGTACGTAGTGGATGCCTCGGGACAGACTCTGGGCCGGCTGGCTTCTCGTGTGGCCCGGATCTTAACCGGCAAAGAAAACCCCAGTTACACGCCTTTTCTGGATACCGGCGACCATGTAATCGTCATCAATGCAGACAAGATCCGTGTGACCGGCATGAAGGCCGAACAGAAGGTCTACCGCCACTACACCGGTTATCCGGGCGGGTTGCGCCAGCAGGAGTTCCGCAAAGCGTTTGATCGTCGTCCGGAACGTGTGGTGCAGGAGGCCATTCTGGGCATGCTGCCTAAGACCAAGCTGGGTCGCAGCATGGGCAAGAAGCTGAAAGTTTATAAGGGCGAGAAACACGAGCATCAGGCGCAGAAACCGCAGCAATTAGCAATCAGTAGTTAGTAATTAGTAGTTGGTAATTAGCAAGACCAACGGCAAAAGCAAAACCAGGAGCAAGATCAAAAGCAACACCAGAGATTGAAAGCGGAGTTGACAACTAAGAATGGCTGAAACACTTCAGTATTACGGTACGGGACGGCGCAAGTCGAGCGTAGCCCGGGTTTTTCTGCGTCCGGGAAGCGGCAAGTTCCAGGTAAACGGGCGTGCGTTTGAACAGTATTTTGCCACTGACGCGCAGCGGGTTGAGGTAAAGCAACCGCTGGTGACGAGTGAAACCACTGCAGCGTTTGATGTCGTCGCGAATGTTTCCGGCGGCGGAGTCAACGGCCAGGCTGGGGCTTTGCGGATGGGCATTGCCCGCGCCCTGCTGGAGTTCAACATTGAACTGCGCAAGAAGTTGAAGGCGGAAGGCTTTCTATCGCGTGATGCCCGGGCTAAAGAACGCAAGAAATACGGCCAAAAAGGGGCGCGGAAACGCTTCCAGTTCAGCAAGCGCTAATTGTTTTCGCGGGACGGCATTGGCCGTCCTTTTTTTTTCGTAGAGATCGATAGTTTCGCGTGCCGCTTGTGATCCCGCAAGGCGGCAGGCGGTTAAGGATAACCCGGGATCAAATCTTCCCTCCCGCTCTGCCGGGAGCGGACAAGGGAATCAATCCGGAGCGGGCAAGATGGCCGCAAAGGATGCAATTCAATGAGGAGGTAATTTGGCTACTATCACCATGAAGGAACTGCTCGAAGCGGGCGTCCACTTCGGGCACCAGACCAAGCGCTGGAACCCCAAGATGAAGGAATACATCTTCGGGGAGCGGAACGGAATTTACATTATTGACCTGCAAAAGACGCTCAAGATGTTCAAGGACGCGAGCAAGTTCGTGCAGGATGGAGCGGGCGAAGGCAGGACCGTTCTCTTTGTCGGCACCAAGCGGCAGGCGCAGGACGCGATTGCCGAGGAAGCCACGCGATGCGGCATGTTCTTTGTAAACAATCGCTGGCTAGGCGGACTTCTCACCAACTGGGTGACGGTACAGAAATCTGTGAAGCGGCTCAAAGAGCTGGATGAAATGGCCACGGATGGCCGCTACGAGCTGCTGCCTAAGAAAGAAGTGATCAAGCTGGAGCGCGAACGCAAGCATCTCCAGGCCAATCTGGCCGGCATCAAGGACATGAGCCGGCTGCCGGATATCCTCTTTGTCATTGATTCCAACAAGGAAGCAATCGCTGTGAAAGAGGCCCGCAAACTGGGCATCCCTGTGGTTGCGGTGGTGGACACCAACTGCGATCCCACGGAAGTGGATTGGGTGATCCCCGGCAACGATGATGCCTTGCGCGCCATTCGTTTATTTGCCTCTAAGATTGCCGATTCCATCGCCGAAGGCGTACAGGCCGGCACTGACAAACAAACAGCCGAACTGGCTGGAGCTGTCGCTATCGGGGGCGAAACCCCGGTTGCAGAACAGGCGGCCACCTCTGAAGCACCTGCGAAGGCTCCGACGTCTGCTGATCTGGCGGAAGAAGAGGAGCTCGACATGGAAGAGGTGCTGGGTGGCAAGATCCGCAAGGCCCAGGCTGTGGCAGAGGCGCCACCTGAGGCTCCCGAGTTGGATGTCGCCGCGCAAAAAACGCATTAGAATCGGGTCATCGGGTCATCGGGACGTCGGGTCATCGGAAAACCCAGAATATCCCGATGTCAGACGTGCCTACCCGCAACCCTTCAGGTACGAAATTACCTGCAACAATTCATATCAATGCCTGCAGCCGTGTGTTGCCGGGCACAGTTTTATCCAGAGGTATTAGATTCGATGAAAACGGAAGGTTCAATGACTACTACCGCGACTCCGGGCGATGAGGGCAAAAAGCCGAGTATTTCAGCCGAGCAGGTGCGCAAACTGCGCGAGCGCAGCGGCGCGCCGATGATGGATTGCAAGAAAGCTCTTGAAGCCTGCAGCGGTAACGAAGAGCAGGCGGTCGACTGGTTGCGCAAGAAAGGCATCGCTACAGCTGCCAAGAAGGCCGCGCGCGTTACCAGCGAAGGCTCTGTGGCCAGCTACATCCATGCCGGGGGAAAGATTGGCGTGCTGGTTGAGGTCAACTGCGAGAGCGACTTTGTTGCCCGCACGGATGACTTCAAAGATCTGGTCAAAGATGTTGCCATGCACATTGCCGCAGCCGATCCCAAGTTCGTGCGCAAGGAAGATGTAACTCCCGACGCGTATGAACGGGAGAAGGAAATCTACCGTGCCCAGGCCGCCTCTACCGGCAAGCCCGCACCAGTAGTAGAGAAGATTGTGGAAGGCAAGATGGCCAAGTTTTACGAGGAAGTCTGTCTCTACGACCAGCCTTTTGTGAAGGAGCCAGGAATCACTGTCCACCAGCTGATTGCCAGCAAGATCGGGAAGCTGGGCGAGAACCTCTCCGTCCGCCGCTTTGCCCGCTTCAAGGTGGGCGATGTGGGCGAGACTGTGGCCATCAGCAAACCGCATCAGGAACAGAAAGCCGAATAAGAAAGCAAGAAGCTTCAGTCGAAAGGCGGTAACCATTGGTTGCCGCTTTTTGCTTTTAGAACCACGAAGGCATATAAATCCAAAGTATGAATGGAAATATGGCAGCCATAAGCTCGAACTTGGCTGAATGTGATGAACGTGTTGAAGACGCACGGCTTTGAGCCTTGGCATAACGAAAAGGCGCCGTTACCCGGGTATAACCTGGCGGCGATGAATCAAGGTGTCTGACTATGGCACCTAGGCGTTTTATCACTTCGTGCTACCTCCTGGTGCTGGCGCTTATGGCATTTTGCTTTCAGGCGCACAGGGTCGAAGGCCAGGCTGCTCCCGACGTCCGCGAGCGTGAGCAATACGCGGCCTACTCCGCTTTTCTGGCTAATGAAATTGCCGAGAACGACCAGTTGAGGCATCAGAGGATTCAGTTCATTCTTGTGGCGCGTCCAGTCAAGATCCCGCCCGATTGTCCGCAGTGCAGCGATCTTGACCGCCTCTTTACTCCGGGAGTTCTGCGTCCGGACACGCGTGCGGATTTTCAACGCATTGCCACGCAGGCCCTTGCGCTTAAGCGCTTATTCTCGCTTCCTAAGCGGGCGCGATATGTTATCGGCGAACCGGATGAGCACACGCCC
>DATDGH010000968.1:0-5300 GCA_036522215.1 Candidatus Angelobacter sp.
GGTGTACAACACCAACGTAATCGTAACGGCGATGCGTGCGCCGAAAGGGCAGTTGCAGTCAGCCGGCCCTGTATTCGCGACCATTAATGGGTCCACCAAAGTGAATCAGCAGTATCAGTCCATGCTCTCCGCCAGGTCGGCGGCGTTTAACAATCGCTTGATCGCTCAATCCTGGCAGTCCACGCATACCATCCTCCAGGCAGGAGCGGAGGCCGGCGCACGGCTTCAGTCGAATGCGCAAGCGTTCATTCAGCACCTGCAGCAGGAAGGGGACGTGCGGCGGGCAAACTTCAATGCCAGAATGCTGCAAAAATCCGCGCACGCACAGGATGTCTCTGATTACCTTCTGGACCAGCAGTTATACGTAAACCCGACAACTGGGCGAACCACAACCCAGAGTAGTCAATACAACAACACCTACACCAACGGGAACGGAGCGATCATGCAGACCAATAGTCAATACAATCCCGACGGCTTGGTGTCTGGTAATTGGATTCAAATGCAGCCCATCCACCACTAACTACCAGCGGAAGGACCAGGACCAAGCGCAACTTCTTCTCCCGCCGCCAGCCCTTGATCTCTTTTTCGCGTTTTAGTGCAGGGCCTTCAGTAACTGAGAGATGAAAGTCCCAAAATGGGACGAGGTGCTAGAGGCAGTTCCAGAAATTGATGGATACACCCACTATGGAATCGCTTCCTGGGACCTCTCACGCGCACGCGGTTGCAGACTGCAGGCTGTTGACTGGCTCCTGCGCACCACCTTCCAACGTGACTCTCCCCTCTTTCAACCACAATACCCTGTCGCCGAGGGTGCGGGCTTCTTCACGGTCGTGCGTTACCAGCAGCGCCGGCACCGCATTCTCTGTGAGCCACCGCTTTAAGTCCTTCATAATGCCTTGTTTCAATTCATCGTCCAGCGCGGTAAAAGGCTCATCCAGCAGAAGGAGCCGGGGATGGGTGACAAGCGCGCGCGCCAAGGCCACTCGCTGTTTTTCACCGCCTGAGATTTCCGCAGGACGGTGGTGAGCCACCGCAGTAATATGGAATTTCTCCAGGGCATCGCGAACTACCCGCTGCTTTTCCTCGCCCTTGGCGCGCACACCAAAGCCGATGTTCTGGGCCGCGGTCATATGGGGAAACAAAGCGAGGTCCTGGAAAACGTAACCGACGCGACGGTGCTGCACCGGCGTATCCAGCCCGCGGGCCGAGTCGTAGACGCTCTGCCCGTCAATCGAGATCAAACCTGAATCGGGGGCAAGAAGGCCGGCCATGCATTGCAGGATGGTCGTCTTTCCTGAACCTGAAGGTCCAGAAATGACTGTGACGCAGGCAGAACTGGAGAATTGCACGTCCAGGCTGAATCGCTGGCGCCTGATTGAGGTCGACTTTCTAAGTAAGCGGATATTAGCAAGAATCATCGGGTTCCCCACAGCCCAAGCTTCTGGTTAAGCGCGTAGACCATGCATAGCAGCAGATAGGAAAAAATCAGCAAGGTCAGCGCGGTTGCATTTGCAGAACCGTAGTTCAGCGCCTCTACTTGATCGTAAATATCAATCGAGAGAGTGCGCGTTACACCGGGAATATTGCCGCCTACCATCAGCACCACCCCAAACTCGCCTACGGTGTGGGCGAAACTCAGCACCAGCCCGCTGACCAGAGAGGGCCAGGCCAAAGGCAAAACGATCCTGGAATAGGTTTTGAATTTGTTTGCGCCCAGAGTGCGAGCGGCCGCCAGCAGTTTCTGGTCTACGCTGCGAAAGCCGGCCACCATGGGGTGGACGGCAAAGGGAAGACTGTAGAGGACTGAGGCCGCCACCAGTCCAGCAAATGTGAATGCCAGGGTGCTGCCAGTCATATGCCGAATCCAGCGCCCGGGCAGGGTCTCTGAGCCAAAGGCAACGAGCAGGTAAAAGCCGAGCACGGTTGGCGGCAGCACAATGGGAAGGGCCACTACGGATTCAGCCAGGAATTTCCAACGCCGCCGCGAGAAGGTCACCCACAGCGCCACCGGTATGCCCACCACCATGAGAATGAACGAGGTTAGAGAAGCCAGTTCGGCAGTCAAAACCAACGCCTGCCAATTCACCGCCGCTGAGCCTCTGGACCGCGAGTCTCAAAGCCGTATTCGCCCAATATCTTTTGCGCCGCCGGAGAGAGCAGGAAGTCCACAAAACGGTGGGCATCCTTTTTGTATTGCGATGAATGCAGCACCATTGCCGCCTGCTCCAGCGGAGGGTAGCTGTCTAGCGCGACCAGGGCATAACGGCCAGTCTTTTTCATAGTGTCAGAGAGCGCCAGGGACAGCGCGATTATCGCGACATCCGCGTTGCCGGACTGAGCAAACTGTGCCGCCTGGGAAACGTTTTCTCCCAGCACGAGCTTAGGTTTGACCTGATCGTAGACTTTAAAATGGACCATAGCCGCGACCGCGGCCCGGCCGTAAGGCGCATGCTCCGGGTTGGCAATTGCAACCTTGCTTACCTTCGGGCCAGTCAGGGCCCTTAGCTCCTCTGCCGACAGATCGACTGTGGACCCGTTGGAGGTCCACAGCACCAATTTTCCCTTGGCGTAAATCGTGGTTCCCTGGTCGGCTCTTCCCGATTGATCCAGTGTGTCCGGATAAGAACGATCGGCGGACAGAAATACATCAAACGGAGCGCCATTCCGGATCTCGGCAAAGAAGTTGCCGGAAGAACCAAAGGAAAACTTGACTTGAACGCCGGTCTGCCGAGTGAAAGCAGCAGCAATCTTCTGCATAGCGGCGGTGAGATCTGAGGCAGCGGCAATCTTCAGCTCCTGGGCTGAAATGCCAGCCACCAGTATCAAGGCAAGGGAAAGCACAGTAAGCTTACGCAGCAAATCATCACCTCCGTGAAGCGCCACTTGTCCAAAATCGGGATTCCCGTAAGAGAACTGTTGCATCAGGGTTCCCGTATGTCAAGATTTATGTAGTACATGTTACCTTGGTATTCCCGAAATGGAACAGCCTTGTGACGACCTGTTGACTGGCTTGAGTCTCCACGTCTCTGTTAGCCGGTCCGGTTACCGTTGTTTTTTGTGAAAGGGCGAGTAAGTGATACAAAAGAAAGCTGTTATTGACTTACGGCTTGATCAGGATCAATGCCAGGGCAACTGCCATCATCGCAAATCCGGCAAATTGGGACCAGCTCAACGTTTCACCGAGAAACAATCTGGCAATCAAGACAACGCATATTACCCCGGATCCAAGATGGATTGCGGCCATTTGCGCGCCCGAAAACTGGCCCCGTCCCCATCGTACCGAAAAGACGTTCAGGATATATTCTGGTAACACGATTGACCAACTTATCGCCAAGGCAGCCAGAAAGCTCAGGGACTTGAACTTCAGGTGTCCAATCCAGGCAAAAGACATCAACAGGCCAGCCGCGAACAACATCAGGGGAACCAGAATGATCTTCATGGACGAGCTCTTTTGCATGGAAAAATAAGAATTTATCGTCAGTTCCGGCAAACAGCTTACTACAGGAGCCGGACTTTGCTCGGGATTCTGGGAGAATGAACAGGGCTACGCCATCCGATTCTAAGCTGGAGAGTCTTTCTTGGGGTTAGCGTCCCAAAACGAAATGGTTTTTCATAAATGGATTCCCAAACGGGGAACTTGGATCAGTGCGGGGAACTCCGGCGGCACGACCCATCCGGTGGGCGAGAAGATGCCAAACGCATTCGGGTTGTGCGACACATTGGGCAATGTCTGGGAATGGGTACACGACTGGTACAGCGCGGATTGCTACAGCCACAGTCCGGAATCCGATCCCGCAGGTCCGATTACGGGTGAGTATCGCGTACTCCGAGGCGGCTCCTGGCGCGGAGTGGCCTGCGGGCTGGCACGCGTCTCCTCGCGCTACATCCTGAGACCGAATGTTCGCAGCAACGTTCTCGGATTCCGCTGTGCGAGGGGAAAAAGCAATAGTTAGTAGTTAAATACTGCCAGCGGATTACTCATGGCGCAGCGCCACTACCGGATTCACATTCATTGCCCGGCGCGCGGGAACATAGCATGCCAACAGTGCAACCGCGCACAGCACGGCAGCTACTCCGATGAAGGTGATGGGATCGGTGGGGTTTACGCCAAAGAGCACGCTGGACATCAGGCGGGTGAGACCCAGCGCGGCCACAACGCCGATGGCTACACCTGTCAGGGTCATGCGCGCGCCATCACCCAGGATGATGCGCAGTACATCTGAACGCTGAGCGCCCAGCGCCATGCGCACGCCAATCTCCTGCGTTCGTTGCCCCACCAGGTAGGAGAGCACGCCATAGATCCCAATGCTGGCCAGGACCAGTGCGAGCCCGGCGAAAACCGCGAGCAGCGTCATGGTGAAACTTTTGCCGGCAATGGTATCCAACACCGATTGCTGCATGTTCTCCATATGAAAAGCCACAATTTCATTGCTGAATTCCATGATCCGATGGCGCAGAGTTTCAAAAGGGACGGTACCCGCCCGCTGCACGCGAAGATACACATCACCGCCCACTCCGCCGCGTTTCAAGTCATTGTCCGGCACCTGCATGAAGGGCAGATACATCTGAGCGTGCAGCGGAAAAGAGGCATCCGAATCCAGTCCCCACTGATTTACGTGGGCCACGATTCCGATGATCTGCGGGTTGCGGACTTTTTCCGTCTGGGCCGGATCGGTGTTGAGGTCGAGATACTGGCCAATCGGATCCTGGCCGGGGAAATATTTTTCTGCCAGGCTCTCATCAATGACTGCCACCGCAGGCGCCTTTTCGTTGTCCGCGGCGATGAAGAAGCGGCCGCGCTTAAGCTGGATCTGCATCACCTTCAAGTAGTCCGGTTCGACCACATACTCGAGGGTCATGGGAAGATCGGCCTGATGCGTCGGCCTGGGTCTCCCGACAAACCAGATATACTCTTCATCATCACTTTCCATGGGGTGCGCGCCGCCATTGAACGACACTGCTTCCACGCCCGGAGTGGAGGAGAGCTGGTCGTGGATCTGGCGGTAAGCGGTCCGGATAGCCTCTGGTGACTGCTCCTTATAAGAAGCGGGCCCCGACATTTCAAAGGTCATCACGTTTTGAGGATTGAATCCTGGATCCAGTCGCCACAATCGCACCAGGGTCCGAATCATCAGGCCGGCGGCGATGAGCAGGACCAGAGCTAAGGCCATTTCACCAATCACAAAGACGGATTGGGTGCGGCTACGAGACCCGGCAACGGTGCGGCCGCTTTCCTTGAGAACGGATCCGATATTGGCGCGAGCAGTCTTCCACGCAGGGGCAAGTCCAAAGACAATGCC
>DATDGH010000969.1:0-5947 GCA_036522215.1 Candidatus Angelobacter sp.
GTTACCGCCTGGGGTACTACGCTCTGGATCCGGGAGTAGAAAACAAGCTAGAGACGAAGAACCTGGCAACGGACTTCTCGCAGGCGATGGCATTGGACACGCCATCGTCAACGGCGGTGCTGTTCCATGCCACAGTGACGCCTCCTGCGGGCAACGGACAGAAGATTCAGGTGAATTTTGCCATCGACCCGCACACGCTGGGCTATGCCGAGAAAGAAGGAGGAGCGCAGCAGGCGAGCCTGGGATGCGCGGTGGTGGCGTACACGGAGAAGGGTTCGAAGGTGCGCGACGAGATCAATAACATGACGGGGAAGGTGAAGGCAGAAGAGTTTCCGAAACTGATGCGGAGCAACTTTCCCTGTACGTGCACGATCGAGCTGAAGCCAGGGAAGTACCAACTGCGGCTGGGGGTGGTGGACAAGATCAGCAAGCAGATGGGAACCACTACGGCATCGGTGACGGTCCCGTGATGATTGCGTTCAACATGCAGGCTCCACGTAATCGCATTTTGCTACCCCTTCCGGTTCTGGCCGTGGCCGTGCTGCTGGTACTGTTTCCGCGGCACGGCTTGTCGCAGTCCACGTCGCAATCGCAAACCCTTCTAAGGGCAACGACGCGGCTCGTCATTCTTGATGTGGTCGCGACAGACGAGAAGGGCCAAGCTGTTACCGACCTCAGAGCGGAAGACTTTACCGTTCTGGAAGATGGCAAGCCGCAGCAACTGATTGATTTCAGTTTTCAGCGACCCACGACAACAACCCAGGCGGCCATCAAGCCCGCGTCCAACGTGGTCAGCAATGCTCCGGAGTATAGTTCGGCCAGTTCTTTGAACGTTATCCTGCTGGACGCTATCAATACCGATTTTTCCAGTCATGCGTATGCGCAGGAGATGCTGATCAAATATCTGGACAGCGCTCCGGTCATCCAACCTACGGCCGTCTATGCCCTGGACGGCAAGTTGATGCTGCTGCATGACTTCAGCACAGACACCAAGGCATTGCGCGAGGTGCTTACCCACTTCAAGCCCCAGGGGCCTACGTATATTCCAGACGTGTATGCCGCAGCTTCGCCGTTCAGCCAGCGAGGGTCCTTCCAGGTAAGCAGTCAAGGGCGCAATGTGATGTTTAACGCCATGCGCTTTCTGGCGCACTCACTGGCCGGTTATCCCGGACGCAAAAACCTGATCTGGCTGTCAGAGGGATTTCCTCTGAGCCTGTTTCCTGAAACCACAATGGGCGAGGGCGCTTTTCTGGTGGTGGATTTCTCGCCAGAGATTGAAAAAATTGCAGACGAGTTGATGAATGCGCAAGTCGCACTCTATCCCATTGATGCAGCGGGAGTGAGCATTAACGATCGTTTTCCCGCGCGTACTGCCATGGTCAGCATGGCCGAGCGCACGGGCGGAAAGACCTTCTACAATCGCAACGATATTGATGCCGGCGTGCGCACCAGCATCGATGACGGCTCCATTTACTACAACATGCAATATTATCCGCAGAACAAAAAATGGGACAACCGCTTTCGTAAGATTGAAGTCAAGGTCAACCGGCCGCGAGTCCACCTGCAGTACCGTCAGGGCTATTTTGCCATCGGGCCGGACGCCAGTCTGGGAGCAAATTCTGATCGAGCTGCGCGCGACATGGGCCAGGCACTCATGCTGGACGCGCCGGCTTCTACCAGTGTCCTGTTTCAGGCTGGAATCGCTCCGCCCTCTGATCAGACGCACAATAAGTACGTAGTCAATTTTGGGATTGATCCGCACACCATTCACTTCCAGCGTGATGTGGATGGATTCCAGCATGCCGAAGTCGGCTGCGTGGTCTGGGCCTATCACGGAAGCGGTCCGCCGATCCAATTCGAGGGCCCGTCGCTGGGGGCGAACCTGAAGCCAGCCGTCTACGATCAGATCATGAAGAGCTATTTCCCCTGCCAGCGTCCCCTGGACCTTAAACGCGGCGATTACACGTTACGGCTGGGAGTGATAGACCTCAATACCAATTTGATAGGCACTGTCAGCATGAAGCTGACGGTGCCGTAGGTAATCGGCGCATCGGGTTTATCGGTGCATCCGGGCATCTGATCTGCTGGGTAAAACCGGCATTTTGTGAAATGGGTCAGATTCCTCACTTCCGCGCATCTCGTTGAAAACGCGCTCGATCTTCGTTGCGGAATGGGCTTCGAATTCCTCTTTCGTTGCGCAACGCTGGGGCCGGAGATCGCTTTGCGGATTCGGGTTAGATTGACGTCAGGACTAGAAACCGATGTTGCATTTCCCATTTCTGCCTCAATGTATCTCAGTGATTTGCGAAGCCAAACCACACACTTCTCCTGAGGCGCCCGCGACCGGTGGGCGCGAGCGTTGATTACACCTCTCCCGCTGCGTCAGCGCTTTCGCTGCGCAAAGGTTTCACAATTCAGTTGTCAAAGATCGCTTCGGGAAACAACATTCCCGCTCGCCCTGGGGCGAGGGCGCGTTTCTAAACTTATTCCGCGCCTAACAACAGCTTGACTGGAGAATGAATGGAAGTCAATAAAGTGCTGTCACGATACTGTCATTTTCGCTGGTTTTAACCAGCCTTAGCCAGTCAGTTCTTGTTTGGTACTGCAGCCACCTTCACTCCGGTACCTTCATCATCAACGGTTTGGAAGCACAAAGGTGTGCGAGAGAAGCCGCTGGCGCATCATCCCTTCATTCCGCAGTCTCCAGCAAGGCGCCTTAGCTACGAAGTAGGCGCAATAGACAGGGAGGTTTGATCACTCGTTCTCGCGATCCGAGTCCTTCAATTTCCAATTTCCCGCGATCTCGCATCGCTTTAAGGATCTGCTGCAAGTCGGATTCCCACACCAGAGGAATTTCAAGAACCTGCGGCCGGAGTTGACCATATCGGAGTGCCCGGGTTTGTAGCAGTGTGACGACGCGCGATTCGGCCCGGTGAATCTGCCTTGCGCGTTCGCGATCAACTTCACTCTGCGGCGAAGGTGTGGATTCAAATGGCAATCCAGGCTGGTGCGTGCGCTCTTCGAGAGCTCCTAGTTTGGCAGCCCGTCGCACCCTTTCCTGCTCTGCAAAGGTTTTTTCTTCAACAGCCCGAAATTCAATAATGCCTTTGGGATTTCTTGTTGCGTAAACAAGGTGGAAGTAGGCTCGGTCTTGTGTTGGTTTCAAGATGCGCGTCGAGGTCACAAATTGAAAGCCTCCGACGACACGGATTCTTTCGCGATAGAAGCCCACAATCGCGTTTTCTCTATCTTCCCTCACGTCACGAAGGGAACGCCATTTGTCCGTTCCAAAGAGGAGGTCCATAGATGCCTCGATGCTTGGCTCTGTAGAGTTGAGGAAGCGGTTAATATGGTCGTACATAAAATTAATTACAACCTCGCCAGGGCCGTGCCGAAGAACCGGCTTGATCCCCTCCATTGAGAATCCGGTCCAGCCGGTTGGGTCTATAAAGAAGAACGCAAACGCCGATTTCGTTGCGTCAAGAATCTTGGGAATATTCTCCTGGAACGTTCCACGGAACGGGATCGCTTGGATCGGTCCCTTGTACTCTTGGATGGCGCGCTCAAGTGCTGCGAAACTCTTCGGGTCTTCCTCAACGAAGAATGCTTTGATGGCTGGGTGCTTGTTTTGAGCCGCTAGTCCCTCTTTCACATACTTCAAGCGGTCGAGGGCAATATAAAACGACGTATCTGATAAGTCTTCGCCAACTGTCCGCCAAGGGCCCGAAAACCCATCGACGCACACGAATTCCGGGTAGCTGTATCCGATGTGGAATGCAACAGTCTGAAGGTACTTCTCGAAGAAGAAATGCTTGACGTAAGTCTGTTCTCTGCCTTTGTAGAATTCTGGTGGTCGCATGGAGGAATTCAGATTTGAATCTGCACGAAGCCCCCATTCGGTTCGGTGTTGTTTGCGACTATTGCTTCACGGTCAAATTGGGCGTCGTCAACTAGGTTATCCCTTTCATCCAGAAGACAGTGACAGCCACGAAACCGAAGATTGAGAGCCTGCCACAGCACCTGATCTTCCTTGCACAAAGCAGGTTTTACTTTTGCTTCGAGCCGATTAAGCACATGTTGAAATAGTTTAATCTGAGTTTCAAAAGGCACCCGATATTTAAACCCGGAAGGATCTCTTTCTTCTGTCAGGAAATCAAAAATGGTGTCGTCGCGGCCATTGCGCCGTGCTGCAGTGCGTAGCGACTTGGCGGAAGTGGCTCGAAGAGCTCCCAGTGTCACCATCTCGGGTTCTAACCGATTGATACGATTGACTGCGGTCTCATAGCCCTTGCGCCAGCCTGCGTAGGGCACCATGGGGTCGAGCCGGAACCGGATAGGCCATCCTGCTTGTTTCATTTTTCTAGCGGCAGCAAATCGCTCTGATGGCGGTGGGGTCCCATGCTCCCAACGTTTTGAGACTGCTTCGGCATTTACTGACCACGAGAAGACCACTTGGGAGCTTGACTTGAGCTCCAGGGCATGCTGAATCTGCGTGGATTTGGTTAAAAAAATGAGGCGATGACGGCTTTGAGCGGCAAACTTTGGAATAATCCAATGGGTGAGCGGCTTACCAGTGACCTTCTTGTAGGCTGAATCAAAGACGAGGCCATCCTGCAGTTCGCCCACAATCATCATCTTGGGCGTTGTATCTTCAAGCCACTTGTCAAGCTCAGAAGTCATCTCGTCAACGTTGGTGTAAACCAGGCCATAGAGTTGATCGGGATTGAAGCGAAACCAGGGAACAGTCTGCAAAAAGCAGTAAGAACAGCGATAAGGGCAGCCTCCAGCAGGGACCAGTTGCCAGAATTTAAAGCAAACAATCCCTGAACCTTTGCCGGGACCGGCAAATTGGCGGATAAATTGAGAAGCGCGTTGGCCAGTTAACACCTGTCGCTCCTTGCTATCCAAATGGGTTACTGACGAGAGTCTCTCATAGAAATGGCAATCTGGAGGATTCTCATGTTTGCAATTAAGAGACCTCTCGCTGGCGTTACACTTACTGAGAATAGCAGGCAAACCAACCATGTCCGCAGACGATATTAATTCTAATCTTCCCATTCCTGATGCAAGTGGTTGGAATCCTCGCGATGCCTCTGAATCTCTGGCAGCAGTCTTCGAAGCAGAATGCAATGGTTCGGAGGAGAGGATTTTGCAGGGCCTTCGCCTCGAGAAGAAGTTGGCGATTGACAACTTCGATTCAGGTTTGCCTTTTGAGGGCCTGGTTCGAGATGAATTGAAGCGTCTGTTGCCGCGACGCTATGCAGTTACCTCAGGATTGATACTCGATCGCAAAGGGAAAACGGGCGGAAATTGTGATGTGATCATCTTCGATGATCGGTGGTTCTCGCCAGTCAAGTCACCTACATCGAGCGGTTCGGGGCGCCCTTATATCCCTGTGGAGGGCGTTTATGCGGTGGGAGAGGTTAAGCAGACCTTGTCATCTGCCGAGCTAGACAAAGCAATGGAGAAGCTAGTCAAGTGCCATCGGTTGTATCGACCCCGCACAAATGCGCATCGCATAGTTGAGAACCGTGAGTCTCGCGATTGTCCGCACGGCCTTACAAACCCTCTTTTCAGCTTCGTGTTCGCTGGGGCGGTGGCACCAAACGAGACCTTCCAATCCTTGATAAACCGATTTTATGACATTTCAAAACAGGTGAAGCGATTGGAGGTTACACGCGCCTTGTGCGTACTGGGTGAGGGGACAGTAACATGGGCATTTCATGATCCGTTTCGGAGGAATGAAGTCCGCCCGGCGCTCTTTGTGAAAGGTGATTTGTTTCATCCCATTTTCCCAACATTTTCTCCTGCGAGTCTACGGGGTGCTCTGCTTTTTCTAGTCCAGACGATCCAAGTGAGTCTATTCCATGTTGTGTTAGGCCCCGAAGATCTGGCGGTGGCTTACAGTTTTGATACCAGCGGGATTAAGATACCGGATAGTTCGAAG
>DATDGH010000970.1:0-4115 GCA_036522215.1 Candidatus Angelobacter sp.
AGTGAACTGGATGCGGAATTCATAGCGCCTCACTCTAGGAATCGACAGCTACGGTGCGTCGGCGGATGTTGTGCAAGCCTTGCAGATGTATTTGATTTCTTTCTTGTCTTTGCGCTGTGCTCGCTTTGCACTCGAACTCAGCAAGTTGGGAGAGGAGCACGAAAATCTGCGTTTGCGGTGCTTCAGCTACCATTTTGGCAAGTTCACAGAAAGTTGCCAGCCAGGACTCGATCGTGGTGGGACGATACAATTCGCTGCTATAGGTGCAAGCGAACTCTATACCGTCCGCAACCACACGCGCATTAAGGTGAATATCGAACCTGCATTGCACCGGTCCTGAACCAAGATCTTCAACTTCCACACCCGGAATCTCCAAATCCGTCTGCGGCGTAGTCTGCCCGGGCAGCAAGTCCTGGAGATTTTCCATGTTAAACATGAGTTGGAACAACGGACTGCGGTTAGGATCATGTTTCACACGCAGTTCGTGCACCAATCTTTCGAAGGGCAAACCTTGATGGGCATAGTCGCGCAGTGTTTGTCTGGTAATTTGATCAAGAAGGTCAGTGAACGACGCGCCGCGGTCCACGTAATTGCGACATACCAGAGTGTTAATGAAGAACCCGATCAGCGCCTCAGTCTCCAACTGGTTGCGGTTGGAGATGGGCGTACCTACCAAGATGTCTTGTTGTTCAGTGTGATGGCAGAGCCAAACATTGATGATGGCCAGCAGCACCATAAAGTCCGTGGCTCCCTGACGGCGACCAATTTGCCTGAGCGCCTGTGAAAGTTCGGCTGAAAGGCGGAACTTCTGAATTCCGGCCTGGAAGGAGCGCAAGGCAGGGCTCGGAAAATCGGCGGGGAGCTCCGGAATCTGTGCATTGATCAGACGGGCCTGCCAGTAATTCACATGACGTACCAGTACTTCACCCTGGAGCCAATCGTGCTCCCATATTGCCACGTCAGCATATTGCAATGGCAATTCTGGGAAAGGCGACGGCCCACCATTTACAAAGGCCGCGTAGGTGGCGGCCAACTCTCCTACCAGGAGAGACATCGACCAGGCATCAAAGGCGATATGGTGGATCACAACACACAGCGCATGATCGCGATCGGCCACAGTATAGACAGTTGCCCGCAGCGGGTGGTGCTGGGAGAGATCGAAGGGCAATCGTACTTCAGCATCAAGCAACTCGGTGAGCCGGCTCTCTCGCTGGTCGTCCGGAGTGCTGGTTAAATCAACTTGTTTCAGGACTCCCTTCGCCGCGGGAGAGATCAGTTGATGCGGCTGGCCATTCTGAGTTGGGAATGTGGTGCGCAATACCTCATGTCTGCGAACGATCTCATCAAAGACGGCGCTGAGAAGATCAACCCGGAGTTCTCCGCGGAAACGAAGCACCAGTGGACCGTTGTAGGCAGGGCTTCCCTGTGCCAACTGATCCGCGAACCAGAGGCGTTCCTGCGAGAACGACAGAGGAATGATCGTCCCCTGCGGACGACGTTTGATTGGCGGCGGAGTCAATGCGCCTTCGAGCTTTTGAATATTTTCCGCCAGCTGCGCGACCGTCGGCGCTTCAAAAATGGCGACAAAGGGAATGCTGGTGCCCAAGCGGTTCTGCAATCGAGAAATCACTTGTGTGGCCAACATCGAATGCCCGCCCAGCTCAAAAAAATTATCGTGAATGCTTAGCTGCTCCAGCCCGAGCACGTCCATCCAGATTCCAGTAACGATTTCCTCCAGCGGTGTGCGAGGTGGGACGTACGTCTCTTTGTTGCCAAACTGTGGCGCAGGCAGCGCTTGCCGGTCCACCTTTCCATTGATCGTGAGCGGCAAGTCTGCAATCTCGACAAGCGCTGTGGGCACCATATGCTCCGGTAATTTCTTGCGCAGCTTGCACCGCAGTTCCTCAAGCTGCAACCGGCCATCATTTTTTCCCACTATGTAGGCGGCCAAGTAGTTCCCTCTAATTGCGTCTTTGAGGATAGCCACAGCACACTGCCGCACCTCGGGAAATTGGCGCAGGACCGCTTCAATCTCCCCGAGTTCCACCCGGAAACCACGAATCTTGACCTGTTGATCTGTGCGCCCCAGATATTCCAGGTATCCGGAGCTATGCCAGCGCACCAGATCTCCAGTTCGATACATCCGCGTTCCCGGCGGACCGAAGGGGTCAGCTATGAAGCGCTCAGCAGTCAGCGCAGGCTGGTTCAGATAGCCGCGCGCCAATCCTGCGCCGGCGATATATAGTTCTCCGACCAAACCTGTTGAAACCGCCTGCAGCGCCTCATCCATCACATACACCCGGGTATTAGAAATAGGTTTGCCAATAAAGAGAGAGGTCACGCCGTGAATCGTGTTTTGGCGCTCCGCGCCATCACACCCCGACAGCCTATAAAGTGTGGAGGTAATAGTGGTTTCCGTAGGCCCATAAGCATTGGCCAGCACGGATTCACTTTTCGCGATCCACCTTTGGGCCTCTGCTCTTGGAATGGCCTCGCCGCCGGTTATGAGAAGGCGCACGCAACGCGGGATTGTGGATCCAGTCCTGGAGGCCTCCCCCTCCAACTCGGTCCAGCAGGCGAATGGCACATGCAGAACTGTTATTCGCTCTTTCTCCAACAGGGACAACATCTCGCGCGGCAGCAGGGATTTGATACCCCTGCTAATCACGAGCGCAGCTCCCCTGGTTAGAGTTGGAAACAATTCCTCTCCAAAGGCATCAAAGCCAAAAGAGAGAAACTGTAAGAGCCGGTCTGATCGCTGCAACTGATACTCTTCACCCAACGCGCTGGCACGCTCCGCAAGCGCAACTTGTGTTACTCCCACCGGTTTCGGCATGCCGGTTGATCCCGAGGTGTAGATGGCATTGACCAGATTTTCGGCCTGCACAATTTTTTGCAAGCGTGCTTTACTGTGACCGGAAATGGTGGGCCAATCGCGGTCCAAACACAAAGCTGCGGCATGGGGAAATTTTGCTTGCAGAGATGTTTGGGTCAACAAGATTTTTGCTTGAGAGTTATTCCAGAGGTGGTGCAGCCGGTCAACTGGATAGGCCGGATCCAGGGGAACGTATGCGCCACCGGACTTAACCACGCCAAGGATGCCTACTATCATTTCCGGAGATGGCTCCAGGCACAGTGCTACTCTGACCTCCGGCCCCACTCCCACTGTTCTCAAATAATGACCTAGCTGATTGGCCCGTTCATCCAACTCGCGATAGGTAAGTTGATTTCCATCATAGATGATCGAGGCCGCATCCGGAGTCCGGTCGACTTGCTGCTCGAACAACTCATGTATGAACTTGTGGTTTAAGGAAGCGAATTCCTGCTCATTCCAGTTTGCGAGCAGTTGGGCTCGCTCCTCATGGGTCAAGAGCGATATCTCTTCCAGGGTTTGATTGGGATCAGCTATTACACTCCGAAGTAAGCGCTCGTAGTGAAGTGCGAACCGCTGCATACTGGTTCGTGCAAATAGATCAGCTGAGTAACTAAGCTCCACGGCTAAGCCATCCTCATCCTCAGCGATGGACACACAAAGATCAAGATTTGAATATTTGGCTTCAGAATGAATCTTTGTAACCTGGAGCCCGGAAAGTTCTGGTGTCCTGTCTGGCATGTTCTGGAAAGCAAGAAGTACGTGAACAAGCGGCAGTTCTCCCACGGCGCGCTCCGGGTTCAATTCTTCCACCAGCTTCTCGAAGGGCACATCCTGGTGCGCGTAGGCTTCCAGCGCGACGGAGCGCACACGCTGCAGCACCTCGCCAAATGTGGGCTGGCCCTCCAGATTTGTCCGCATGATAAGAGTGTTTACAAAAAGCCCGATTACCGGCTCGGTTTCTTTCAGGATCCGGTTTGCTACGGAGATTCCCACGGCTATGTCTTTTTGTCTTGCGTATTTGCTCAGAAGTGACTGGAGCCCTGCAAGGAGCACCATAAATAGCGTCACGCCCTCGCGCTGGCTCAATTCTTTTAACTTCCCAGTGAACTCCCGATCAAACTCGAAAACCAGATACCCGCCGGGATGAATGAGTGTTTGCGACCGTTGATAGTCAGCGGGCATATCCAATACAGGTAAGTCCGCGAGCTTCAGCCGCCAATATTGCATCTGGGTTTCCAGC
>DATDGH010000971.1:0-2298 GCA_036522215.1 Candidatus Angelobacter sp.
GCCACATTAGGGGAGTTGGTTGCGTGGATCATCGGCTGGGACCTGATTCTTGAATATGCAGTCAGCAATGTCGCCGTTGCCATCAGTTTTGGCAGCTACCTCAAGGCACAATTGGCTGCCTTTGGCATCATGCTGCCCGACAAATGGTCCACGCCCGTGTGGGAAGGCAGTCACTTGACAGGTTCCTATTTCAATTTTCCTGCCTTCCTGGTGATCTTCGTTTTGACGATCTTGCTGGTTTGGGGAATACGGGAATCGGCAAAAGCAAATAACATTATGGTGGCCGTCAAAATCGGCGCCATCCTGATTTTTCTGGTGGTTGGAGGTATGCTGGTCAATCGTGCGAACTGGCACCCTTTCTCTCCTCATGGGTTTACCGGAATTATTTCCGGCGGCGCCATCATCTTCTTTACCTACATAGGCTTCGATTCCGTCTCTACCGCAGCTGAAGAGGCCCGCGATCCACAACGCACCATCCCATTCGGGATCATCGCTTCCCTGGTGGTATGCACAATTCTTTATATCGGAGTCGCTCTAGTCTTGCTGGGAATGATGCCTTACAGCACATTCGGCGCCGCGGGGGAGCCGAGCGATGCGCCTGTGATATACGCACTTAAGCAACTAGCGGCGAATCCGACCTTCCAAACGGTTATCATCATTGGCGCGCTGATGGGGATGATTTCGTCCCTGCTGGTTTTCCAATATGGCCAAACCCGTATCTGGTTTGCCATGTCGCGTGACGGGCTCCTCCCCAAGCTGTTTTCGGCACTTCATTCGAAATTCAAAACACCTCATTGGTCAACGTGGATTGCCGGTGCACTGGTGGGATTGCCCGCAGGCTTGGTGGCTGTCCCTGATGCCGCTGATCTTGCCAATATCGGTACCCTGTTCGCGTTTCTGCTGGTTTCGCTGGGAGTGATCTATTTGCGAAAACGCCAACCTGATCGCCCCCGCGTCTTTCGCGTTCCAATGGTTCCGCTTTTCCCGATCATTTCGGTTTTGCTTTGCCTTGGGCTGATGACCGGCTTGCTGGTTATCACCTGGATAAGGTTTTTTGTGTGGTTGGCGCTTGGCCTTGTAGTCTATTTTCTATACAGCCGACATCACAGTGAATTCGCCGGCAATGGGTCGACGGCAGACAGCCGGGCATGAATTCCAAGTCGTTCATAGCAGCCCTGCCCAAGGCTGAGCTCCATTTGCATCTGGAAGGCGCCGTCGATCCCCGGACCCTGGCCGAACTCAGCCAACGTCATAACACGCCGCTGGTCACCACGAATGACCGCTACAACGTTGGGGGCAGCGGCGATGTGCTGCGTGAGCAAGACGTCCGGCGTTTGTATTCGTACAAGGATTTCAATGGTTTCCTGATGGCGTTTAAGGCGGTCAGCGAACGCCTGCGTGCTCCCGAAGACTACGAACTGGTGACGTACCGGCTCATGCAGAAACTGGCGCAGCAAAACGTGTTGCATGCGGAAGTCTATGTGAGTGTGGGTGTGGTCCACTGGCGTGGGCAGGAATTCGACCCGTTGTTTGAAGGCCTGGAAAGCGGCCGCCGCCGAGGAGAGCGCGATTTTGGCGTTTCATTGCTGTGGATCTTCGATGCCGTGCGCCACTTCGGGGCGGAGGCAGCGGAGAAAGTGTTCGATCTGGCAGCGCGTCTGCAAGACCGCAATGTAGTTGCAATTGGAATCGGCGGCATTGAGCAGCAAGCGTCGGCGGAAAGCTTCAAGCATGCATACGGGAAGGCTGCGGCTGAAGGCCTGCGCCTGACCGCCCATGCCGGTGAGACCATGGGCCCGGAATCCATCTGGGCGGCGTTGAACATCGGCGCCGAGAGAATTGGGCACGGCTTGTCAGCGCCTCGCGATCCCGAACTGGTTGAGGTGCTGGCCCAGAAACAAGTGCCGCTTGAAGTGTGCATCTCCAGTAATCTGCGCACCGGCGTATGCGCCAGACTTTCCGACCACCCAGTGCGCACTCTCTTTGACCATGGTGTGATGATTACGCTCAATACAGATGATCCGGAGATGTTCCAGACTTCGTTGTCTCAGGAATATGAGTTGGCCCGGAAGGAATTCGGATTCTCTGAGGACCATCTGCGCGAAGTGGCGCGCAATTCTTTCGAAGCGTCGTTCCTGTCGCCGGCAAAGAAGCTGGAATTTTTCAAACGTGTGGATGCCTTAGCGCGATGAAAATTGTGTTTTCTACCTGGTCTGTCGCGAACTGTTGTTGATGGCCAGACTCCCGCGGGAGATCAGTACTTTTGTAACCTCCTCTTGGTGTAAAGTTCCGGACCTT
>DATDGH010000972.1:0-3708 GCA_036522215.1 Candidatus Angelobacter sp.
CCCAGGCCGAAGAGCACCACTCCCCAGAACACGGTAGCGATGCGCGAAAGTAAAATCCGGCGGCTGTCAGAAGTATCCGGCCTCAGTCGCAAGTAGAAATCCACGATGGTGGTAGAAGAAAGCGAATTCAGAGCGGCGCTCAGGTTGGACATCGCCGCTGCCAGAATGGCCGCAATCAGCAGGCCGGAAATTCCAATTGGCATGTGTTCGACCACAAATGTGGGAAACGCGCGATCCAGGGTGGGGAAGTGGGCCTCCTGCGGGTGCAGCCTATAAAACACCCACAACCCCGCTCCTACCAGCAGAAACAACGTGAACTGCGCCAGAATGACCACCCCGCTGGAGAGCAGCGCCAGCTTTGATTCACGCTCACCCCGCGCCGCCAGCAGCCGCTGCACCATAAGCTGATCAGTGCCGTGGCTCGCCGTGTTGAGGAACATTCCCCCAATCACTCCTGCCCAGAAGGTGTAAGTCTCAAAAAAGTTGAAGGAGAAGTCGAGCACGCGAAGCTTTCCTGCACTCGCCGCTGCGGCATGAATCGCAGGCCACCCACCAGGAACAAGATGAATGAGTGTGATGAAGCCGACCAGCGTCCCGGCCACATAGATCACCATTTGTATTACGTCTGTCCAGATCACTGCCGCCAGCCCACCTTCAAAGGTGTAAATCAGTGTGAGGGCCATGATGATAGCGACGGCAGCCACGTCATTGATGTGGAACGCGGTCAACACCACGATGGAGACGGCCCATACGCGCACTCCTTCGGCCGCAGATCGCAGCAACAGAAATACGGCCGCTGTCACCCGATGCAGCACCTTCCCAAATCGCCGATCAATGAGCTGGTAGGCAGTGAACATCTCGCCGCGAAAATATTGTGGTATGAAGAGGATGCAGATGATGATGCGTCCCAGCAGGTAGCCGAATACCAACTGGAGGAAGCCAAAGTTTCCGGCGTAAGCGATGGCGGGAGTGCCGATAATTGTCAGCGTACTGGTTTCAGCGGCTACGATGGACAGGCCAATGGCCCACCAGGGAATATTGCGGTCGGCCAGAAAATAGTCGCGCAATGACCTTTGGGACTTGCGGAACCTCAGCCCGAAGAGTGTGATACACACTAGATACACCGCGATGATCACGACATCAACGGGATGAAGGCGCACGGCAATATCACTACCAGTAAAGATCGCGAAACGCAAACTGCGATATCATCTGTAATTTGTGGTCTCTATTTTGTAATTTGAAATTCGCAAATTACAAATCAAAAATTCCCCATGTCTCTTTTCTTAGGAATTGACGCCGGTGGCACCAAAACAGAAAGCGCTGTGAGCAATGGCGCTGAACTCCTGGGCCAGGCTACCTGTGCCAGTAGCAAGGTCTCACGAGTGGGCGAAGAAGAAGCCCGGCGCAACCTTCATCAGGCCATTCTGCGGGCCTGCGAAGCGGCCCGAGTCAGTCCCCAGGCCATTGATCGCGTGTGCATCGGCATGTCCGGAGCCTCACCTGCGGGCGCAATGGCCTGGGCGGAGCGGACCATTCATGAGTTGGTTCCAGGCCAGCTCAAGGTGATGGGCGATCACATCATCGCGCATCAGGCGGCTTTTGGTAATTTGCCGGGAGTGCTGGTGATTGCCGGGACAGGCTCCATTGCCTACGGACGCAATGAAAGAGGAGAGACCGCAAGAGCCGGCGGGTGGGGATCGGCGGTCTCCGACGAAGGCTCGGCATTCTGGATCGGCCGGGAAGCATTGGCAGCCGCTCTGCGTCAGCATGATCGCGGCAGCAATAACGGTTTGCTTCCCCTCATTTCAGAGCTATGGCAGGCAGGATCGCCGGAAGAGGTGCTGCGCATCGCCAATTCAGACGCTCCCGCTCGCTTTGCCGAACTCGCCGCTGCGGTTTCTGCCGCTGCTGAAAGAGGAGACGCAACCGCGCAAACCATAACCACACGCGCCGGTAAAGAACTGGCGGCCGTGGGAGGCGCTGTGATCACCCGACTGTGGCCGCCACGAGCCGTGGTGCGGGTCGCCATGACCGGAGGCGTACTCCAGGGCTCCCACCTCGTCCGGCGCGCATTTCAGGAAGCCATCCAGGCGGAATATTCCAATGTCGCGCTCAGCTTCGCCTATGTTCGTCCCGTCCTGGGTGCTCTGGCTATCGCTGCTCAACCTGGAGCGTTGAAATGACAGGACCTTCCGCAGGAGCGACAAGAAAAAAATCGCTCTCTTCGGATCTTCCTCTCGAAAGTCTGATTCATGACCGCGCTCCGGAGGTCCTCATTGCCGTGGCCGGTGACTCACGCCTGACGGAAGATCTTGCCCTTTCCTTGCTCAACCGCCGCGATCTGCCGGCCAAAGCGCTGGAAGAACTGAACAAGAACGGTTCGGTCATCAAACATCGCAAGGTGCAGTTGGCCATTGTGCGCCATCCACGTACTCCCCGCCATGTTTCCGTACCTGTCATCCGCCATCTCTACGCTTTCGAATTGATGGAGGTTTCGCTCTTTCCGGCAGTGGCGGCCGATGTGAAACGATTGGCAGAGGAGACGCTGATCAGTCGCCTGAAAACCATCTCTTCCGGCGAACGCTTCGGGCTGGCCAAGCAAAGCTGTGGGCGAGTGGCGGCTGCGCTCCTGCTGGATCAAGAGGAGCGTGTCATGCGCGCCGCCCTGGCCAATCCCTATATGACTGAGGTCCTGATTGTGAATGCCCTGCGCTCTGCCGAGGCAACTGAGATTCTGGTGCCAGCCGTTTGTCATCATGAGAAGTGGTCGCGCCGCAACGAGATCAAGATTGTTCTCCTGGGCCATGAAAAAACGCCTTTTGCCCAGGTCCTGCAATTTGCCGGCGAGCTGCCGCTGCGGGTTCTCAAGGACGTCCTGCGGACCTCGCGTCTCAGCGACAATGTGAAGAACTATCTCCACACTGTAGTCGAGCAGAGAACTGCCAGGGCTAAACCCGATGACCCGATGACCCGATGACCCGACGACCCGATAACTTGGGGTCCCCGACGCGCGCTTCGCGCGGTGGGGTGGTGGTGACCCGATATACCGATGCCCCGATGCCCCGATGCCCCGATTTTACTCATGGCTGATCCTCAACATCCACATAGCGCGCACAAAGGTGTTACGAGTCATCGTTTCCGAGGTTTCCAGAATCGCGGCTATGGTTTCCAGCTTTAATCCCAAAGAGTGCTTCAATTCCACAACCATCCGCTCCCGCGGAGACAGTTGCACCATTGCCTCCTCCATGGGCGTACGCTGTAATTTGGATTTGCCGCCTTTCTGCTGCAAAAACTGCATGCACGTGCGGGCGACCATGCGGTAGATCCAGAGATAGAATGAGCACTGAAAGCGATAGCTGCGGAGTTCGCGGTAGGCCCGGGTAAACGCCATTTGGAACAGCTCCCGCGCCTCGCGTTCCGAGCTGGTCAGGCGCAGAATTAACGCCAGCACTAGTGAGTCATAGTGGCTGGCCAGCTCTGCGAACGCCTCCCATCGCCCTTCCTGCGCCTGGCGGATCAAGAGGCCCTCTTCAGAGCGGGACGCTATCGCCATGCGAGAAAGCTGTGCCTCAGCTTCTTGCGTGCTCGCGCGCGACGCTCGCAATTTCATATTTGGTGAAGCCATCTTCGCTACTTCCTGACCAAACAAAACTTCCACTTCTATCGCTTCACGTTGAATTCAAATTACCCAATTACTAAATTACCCAA
>DATDGH010000973.1:0-4912 GCA_036522215.1 Candidatus Angelobacter sp.
ACCGCTTACCGGCATCCATTACTCTGACAGTCTGATCAATCCTGACCGCAACAATTTTGCCCCGCGCGTGGGAATAGCATGGAAGCTATTTTCCAAAACTGTCGTGCGCAGCGGCTACAGCATCAACTACAACCTGGGCCAGTACGCATCGATGGCGACCCAACTCGGTTTTCAGCCGCCGTTTGCCTTCACTGAGACCAATACCGCTCCCACTCCTACGTCGCTGACCCTGCAGAACGGTTTTCCGGCGAGCACTACCCCGGTTACCAACAGTTACGCAGTTGATCCCAATTACCGGCTCGCCTTCGTGCAGTCCTGGAACTTGAATATCCAGCAGGAAGTAAAGGGCGACATGATCATCAACATTGGTTACACAGGAGCCAAGGGAACACACCGGGACATAGTGCGCGCCCCCAGTCTGGATTCCAACGGCGTGCTGCTGAACATCGCGCAGCCATTTCTGTTTGAGTCATCGAACGGCTCGTCCATTCTGCATGCAGGAAGCATTCGCGTACGCAAGCGGATGCGCCATGGAATCTATTTTGGCGGGACATACACCTATTCCAAGTCCATCGATAACGCTTCATCGATTGGCGGGACTGCTGCCGTGGTGGCGCAGAACGATCTTGATCTGGCCGCCGAGCGCGGACTTTCCAGCTTTGATCAGCGCCATCGCTTTACCGCCGACTATTACTATCAACTGCCTTTCGGGAAGGAAAAGAAATGGCTGCACGGCGATGGCTGGCAGGACAGATTTTTTGGCGGCTTCGCCTTCCAGGGCAGCATCACGCTGGCTTCAGGATTTCCGTTCTCGCCGCGGATTTTTGGCAGCCTCACGGACCTGGGACGAGGCGCAAATGGCTCTCTTCGTCCGGATGTTGTCCCGGGGCAGGCAATTGCTGTAGGCGATCCGGGCTTTCAGGAATGGTTCAATACGGCGGCATTTGCAGCTCCCCCGAGGGGACAATTCGGCGATGCCGGCAGAAATATTATTGAGGGGCCGGGCACCATCGATTTCGACATGGCATTTTCCAAGACAATTCAGCTCAAGGAAATGCAGAGCCTGGAGCTGCGACTCTCAGCAACTAATATCTTCAACCACGCGAACCTCACCGGAATTGATACCACGCTGGGCTCGCCGACTTTTGGCCAGGTGATCTCGGTGGGCTCAATGCGGAAAGCGCAGTTGATGGCCAGATACAGGTTTTAGGTGACAGGGAACAGGTGACAGGGGACAGCAAAATCATTAGCCGCGAATCAACGCGAATGAACACGAATAGGACAAAAGGGCAGAGGAATCTAAATAGAAAAATGTTGTTAATTTCAATACATTCGCATTCACGTCGCGCCATCGGTGCAACATTAATTGTGGCCCTGCTCTCGCTCTCCCTGCCCGCTCAAACTCCGTCGCAGCAGTCGCCGAATTCTCAGCATGCTGACTTCAAGTTCAAGGTTGCCACTGAAATTGTCCTGGTGAACGTGGTGGCGCGGGACAAGCAAGGAAAGCCTGTTCAGGACCTGAAGAGAGAAGACTTTACGCTGCTGGAAGATGGAAAGTCGCAACAGATTGCCAGCTTTGACTACGAAAACATTGACATCACTTCTGCACCTGCGGCAAGTGGACCAACACAACAAACGTTGAACGAAACGCCGTCGCCGTCCACGCCCATCCTTACGCAGAAGAATGCGGAAGAGGCGCTCAACAACAAGCGTGTGATCGTACTGTTCTTTGATCTCACCTCATTGCAGCCGGATGAGATGCAACGCGCCGTGGATGCGGCCAGGAAATACGTGCAGACCAGGATGGCCGCCGCAGACATGATCGCCGTGGTTTCATTGGCTTCATCGTTGCGCCTGGACCAGGACTTTACCGGCGACCGGGCGCGGTTGCTCCAGATCTTGAACCGCTTTACCCAATCGGAAGGGCAGGGAATGGACAACGGCGCCACCGACACCGACATTGTGGAAGAGAATGGCGACGCCTATACTCCGGACCAGAGCGAGTACAACCAGTTCAACACTGATCGCAAGCTGCAAGCGCTCCAGTCTGTGTGCCAGGTGCTTTCCAGATTCAATCAGAAGAAGTCGATGATTTATTTCAGCAGCGGCATGACCCAAACCGGAATTGAAAATGAGGCCGCGCTGCGCGCCGCCATCAATACTGCTGTGCGGGCCAATGTTGCTATTTACACCATGGACGCACGCGGGTTGGAGGCCATGCCTCCCGGGGGCTCAGCTTCAACCGGCAGTCTGCGCGGGACCGCGATGTATACAGGCGCCGCAGTGCAGAACCAACTGGACAAAAACTTTGCCAGCCAGGAGACATTGGTGACGCTGGCCGGAGATACCGGCGGCAAAGCATTCCTGGACACCAATGACCTGGGCCAGGTTTTTGATCGGGTGCAGAAAGACACGTCCGTCTATTACGTGCTGGGATACAAGAGCAACAATCCCCTGCGTGACGGCCACTATCGCCATATCCAGGCGAAGGTGAACCGTGCTGGGATCAACCTGGAGTTTCGCAAAGGCTACTACGCGCCCAAGGATTACAAGCACTTCAATAACCAAGACAAAGAACGCCAACTGGCAGAAGAGCTGGGGGCGCAGATGTCCAGCACAGACGTTGCGGTTTATATGGCGGCCGCTTACTTCCGCTTGGATGAAGGCCGGTTTTATATTCCAGTTTCTCTGGTAGTGCCGGGAGCGCAAATTCCATTTTCCAAAGGCGGCGACAAGGACAAAGCCACGCTGGATGTGATGGGCGAGGTGCTGGACGAATTGAAGCGTCCGGTGAGCAGCGTGAGAGAGACGGTGAAGCTGGCACTGGATTCAGCCCAGCAGGTGCAGCGTAAAAACGTCCAGTACACCACCGGGTTTGTGCTTCCCCCGGGCAGATATCATTTCAAGTTCGTGGTGCGGGAGAATGAAGGCGGAAAGATCGGCTCCTTCGAAAGCGATTTCATTATTCCCGATATCAAGAAGGCCCAGCTCAGGATGAGTTCAGTTATCCTGGCCAGCCAGATGCGGGAAAGCAACAAGAAAGGCCAGAACCCGCTGCTGCGCGATGGCCATGAGCTGATTCCCAACATTGCCCATGTCTTCACTCCTGACCAGCATCTTTATCTTTTTTACGAAGTCTATGATCCGGCAAAAGACAGGTCACCCGAAGCGGCAGAAAACAAAGACAAAGCGCCGGCGATCAAGAACCCGATCCATCTGTTTACCAGCATTCTTTTCTTCAACGGCAAAGTAAAGACCTTCGAAACGCCAATTGTGGAGGCCCGGCAGCTCAACGCGCCGGAGCGCAAGGCGGCCGTGTTCCAATTCGATGTGCCGCTGGCCCAACTGAAGCCCGGCTTGTATACATGCCAGGTAAATGTGATCGACGATGCCGGAGGAACCTTCTCCTTTCCGCGCTTGCCGATTCTGATCCGGGAGAAGGCTGCGAACCCGCAGTCGACCGCGAGTACAGGCGGGGGAGAATAGTCGTACCGGCTCCGGAAAGCGGTTAGCAGCTTTTATGAACTACGCCCTCGGCGTAGCGCCCCGGCCGGTCTTACTGCTGTTTCGTGGTTGGTTTTGATTCTGCCGGTTCTTCCTTCAATGCGCTCTTGAAGTGACGAATGCCGTCACCTAGTCCTTTTCCAAAATCTCCCAACTTGGAAGGACCAAAGAACAGAATTGCGATGAAAAGCAGCACCAACAGATGCATGGGCTGCGCCAGACCTTCGAACATTATTGCCTCCAATATTTATTATGCCAGAGTATTTTCATGATTGGCATAAGGTGTTGCGATGCCTGCCCTAATCATAAAATGCCTTAACTTGTTTAACCCATGAACGGGCATTTTCTCTCGCACGTGAGTAACTTGCGCATCACGAATCGCTGTGCTGCGAGCGCAGCCGGCTTTAGAGGGTTTTCAGTTTTGCAAGATGCTGCCTGCGGCGATGGTCTAACTATGTCTTTTTAGTTTACCTCGAAGCGAAGCGAGAGGTCCCTATCGCCTCATGAATCGCATCGGGCTGCATTCTTCAACGGTTACATTATTTCTGAAAATGCTATAGCCAAGGGCTTCGCCCTTAATATCCTTTTCTAGCCGAGGTTGGTTTTTGGCTTTGTTTTTGACTTCAAATTACCCAATTACCCAATTACCCAATTCTTTGTGAGAGCCACCCTGCTCGTATCGCAACGAGAACAAAATTCTCGTAGTGGTTCGCATAACCGCCTAACCCGGTGCGAGAGGAAGCGATCCTTGATTGGCATCGACCGTTTGATGTGCCGACCTGTAGAATTCAAACCCTGAGCCAGCCACGGAACGCCCTGGCGCCATAGTAAGATTCCGCACCGTTGTGATACACGAAAACAGTGTCGTAGCGGCGATCACAAAACAGGGCGCCGCCCAGTTTTCTGATAGCAGAAGGTGTTTTCACCCAGCTCGACGTCTTGGTATCGAAATTTCCAAGTGTCTGCAACTCTCGATATTGTTCTTCCGTTAAAAGTTCAATGCCCAGCGCGGCTGCCATATCAATAGCGTTATCTTTTGGTTTATGTTCTTTCCTTGACTCCAGCGCTTCACGGTCGTAGCAAAGACTTCTGCGGCTTTTAGGACTTTCCGCTGAACAATCATTAAAAATGTATTCGCCCGTTTTTTTATCATGACCAACAACGTCCGGTTCACCGCCAGTTCTCTCCATTTCATTGAGTGACCACAGTTTTTCAGCATTAGCTTCCAGCTTTGCCTGTATTTTGGCCCATTCAAGACTTTTATGGCGGTTCATGTTCTTCTCAAAACGAGCTTTCAAAGCTCTGAGTAGTTCTTCACGTTGTTTTGGTGACAAATCCCTTTCATTGCTATTAATGTTCCGCGCTCCTGTTGCTCTCATAGTCCTCGCCTTCCGCGTTTCTTATCTAT
>DATDGH010000974.1:0-10302 GCA_036522215.1 Candidatus Angelobacter sp.
CGTATTCTCATCCGCGAAGTGGACGGCACCACCACGGATTTCCGCTTTTCCAACACAATCGAAAATATTCCGGTGGAGGACAGCCTGTTTCGATTCAGCCCGCCGGCCGGCGTCGAAGTAATAGAAGAAAACCAGATAGCGCAATAAATCGATGTTCGCGCGTTCTTTAAAATGGGTAGTAGGTCAGTTCGATGAACTGACCTGCCACCAGTATCAGCGTCGAGCGACCGCGCCGGGGCGGGTCGCGTGCCTTTAGGCAGATGTGAGCGAAAGCGAATTGATCCGCGTGTGGAATCCACGTACTAAACAAGTACTTTCGACGCAACTGACCATGACTTTTAAATGAGGTAAACCTCAATAAATGTTAGACTTTAGGTAGGAGTAGAGTCCCCCCGACAGCGATTTTCCATGGCTGAATTCCTGGTCAAAATGGCGGATGAGCGCGGCCACGTGCTTGAGCAGGTCGAAGACGGAGTCTCTGAAAGGGACGTCAGGGAACGCTTTGTCCAGAGGGGCTTCCTGGTGTACTCGGTCCGGAGCCATGCCGGCCTCCTCACCCTCAACCTCTTCCGCCGCAGGCGCAAGATTAAGACCGATGAATTCATCATTTTTAATCAACAACTTGTGACCCTGATCAAGGCCGGATTGCCCATCCTGATGGGCCTGGATTTGCTCCGAAAGCGCCAGCGAAATCCCTTCTTCAGGTCCATGTTGGAGAATGTCCGGGAACGAGTGAAGGGCGGAGAGCTGCTTTCTGAGGCCTTCGAGGCACAGGGACACGGAGTAATCTCGCGGGTGTACACCACCACCCTGCTCGCCGGGGAACGTTCCGGCAACCTGGAAGAGGTGCTGACTCGCTATATTGGATACCAGCGGGTTACGGCCACCTTCCGGAAGAAGTTGCTGGCTTCCCTGATGTATCCGGCGCTGCTGGTTGTGGCCCTCACCTTGATGCTTTCCTTCCTGATTACCTACGTCGTACCCAGATTTGCCGAGTTGTACGCAGACCTGGGTGGAGACCTGCCGTCTATCACCAAGGGATTGCTCATGGTGGGGACTCTGCTGCAAAGCTATCTCTACATCATTGTCCCTGGAATTTTCGCGATATTCCTGATGATGGTCCTCTGGCTCAGGTCAGAATCCGGCGTTAACTTTATGGATGCGCTGCGTTTCAAGCTGCCGCTTTTAGGCGACATCTGGATGAAATATCAGGTTGCCATGTTTTCCCGTACGCTGGCGACGTTGCTGGCAGGCGGCATGCCTCTGGTTCCCTCGCTGGAGACTTCCAGCAGCGCCATTAACAGCCGGAAGATTTCAAGGACGGTGCAGGAGGCGGCGAAGCGCGTCCGGGAAGGGCGATCGCTCTCCTTCAGCCTGGAAGAGACCAAATTCTTTCCCGAACTGGCAGTAGAGATGATCGAGGTAGGCGAGTCCACCGGCGCGCTGCCTACGATGTTGAGCTCGGTGGCTGAATTCTATGAAGAGGACGTGCAGAACGCACTGACGGCAGCCCTGCAGCTTGTGGAACCCGTGCTCCTGATCTTGATGGCTTGCGTGGTGGGCTTTGTCCTGGCCGCACTCTATCTGCCCATCTTCTCTCTTGGATCACAAATGAAGTAGGAATGGTTATGAATCAAAAGAATCTGCAGGCCGCGATTGACAATACGCTCGGCGGCAATGGCAACGGGTTATTCAGTGAGCAGCGTGCGCGCGATCTGGCGGAACGCTATCGCTGCGAGTTTATTGATTTGCGCGACTACCGCCTGAATGCCGATCTGTTTAAAACCGTCCCCGTGGACCTGATGTTTCGCTACAACTTTGTACCGCTGGAGGAGAGCGAGGGCGGCATTTTGTGGATTGCCATTGCTGATCCCAGCAAGCTCATGCTGATTGACGAAATCAGCCTTTTGCTGAGCCGCAGGGTCAAGACTAAAGTAGCGCTGCTCAACCAGATCAGTGACATTCTCAAGAAGACCGAGCAGTCGCAGCGCGTGCTGGAAGAGGCCAGCGAAGGTTTTGTCCTGGACGTGGTGCGGGAAGAAGAAGCAGCCGCAGATGAAAACCTCTCCATTGATCGCATTACCGCCGAGAGCGACATTAGTCCTATTATCCGTTTGGTGGACACGACGATCTTTACTGCCTTGCAGAAGCGTGCCAGCGATATCCATATTGAATCGGAAAGCGACTCGGTTGTAGTCAAATACCGCATTGACGGCGTGCTGCAACAGGCAATGCAGCCCATGGCCAAGGAACATCACTCCACCATCATCACTCGCGTAAAGGTCATGAGCGAACTGGACATCTCGGAGCGCCGCGTACCCCAGGACGGGCGTTTCCGCGTAAAATATGCCAACCGCCTGATTGACTTCCGCGTCTCCATCATGCCCACCATCCACGGAGAAAACGCGGTGCTCCGCGTTCTGGACAAGGAGTCCATGAGCGAGAAGTTCCGCAACCTGGTGCTGGATGTGGTGGGTTTTGATGACGAGGACTTACGCAAGTTCCGCCGCTACATTGCAGAACCTTACGGCATGGTGCTGGTCACCGGCCCCACGGGCAGCGGTAAGACCACCACTCTCTATGCCGCCGTCAATGAAATCAAGACCGATGAAGACAAGATCGTCACCATTGAAGACCCGGTAGAATATCAAATCAAGGGCATCACGCAGATTCCCGTCAACGAAAAGAAGGGGCTCACGTTTGCGCGTGGATTGCGCTCCATCCTGCGCCACGATCCGGACAAGATCATGGTGGGCGAAATTCGTGACACGGAAACAGCCCAAATCGCCATTCAGTCGGCGCTGACTGGCCACCTGGTGTTTACTACGGTACACGCCAACAACGTAGTGGACGTGCTCGGCCGCTTCGTCAACATGGGCGTGGAACCTTATAACTTTGTTTCCGCGCTCAACTGCGTGCTGGCGCAACGGCTGGTGCGCGTGATCTGTCCACACTGCAAGAGACGCGTAGACTACTCTCCGGAATCGCTGGAAGATAGCGGCTTAAATGCGCAAGAATGGAAGGACATCACATTCTATGAAGGACAAGGTTGCATTGAGTGTGCGGGTACGGGATATCACGGGCGTACTGCAATTCATGAATTGATGGACCTGACCGACCGCATCCGCGACCTGATTCTGGAGAAAAGACCTTCGTCGGAAATCCGCAAAGCCGCGCATGACGAAGGCATGCGCTTCCTGCGTGAGTCGGCGCTTTCCAAAGTACGGACCGGAATCACCACGCTGAAAGAGATCAACAAAGTCACCTTCATTGAGAGCAACCGGTAGAGATGGCATCTTCAAAACAATCCGCAGTGCGTCCGCGTCTGGCATGCGAGATCACCGCCAGCCGTCTGATTGCGGCGCGGGCCTCGGACAAGGGCACGCTGGAAGCATTCACCATCCGGCAGCTCAGTCAGGGCGCTGTTATTCCCAGTCTGAACGCCGGCAATATCCAGGACGCCTCAGCGCTTCGCACTTGTATCAGTGGCGCTCTTGCCGCCTTGAGTGGCGGCGCTCGAGATGTTACGGTGATTCTGCCCGATGCCGCAGTGCGGGTGCTTCTGCTGGAATTCGAGGATTTGCCCGCAAAAGCGCAGGACCGCGATTCTGTAATCCGCTTCCGACTTAAGAAATCGCTGCCTTTCGATGTAGAGCAGGCCGCACTCTCCTGTGACGTCCGGCGCTCCAACGGCACCGTTCAGGTGGTGGCTGCCGTTTCACCCCTGGAGGTGATCAAGGAGTACGAGTCGGCTTTTCGCGATGCCGGTTACTCGCCCGGAGTGCTGTTGCCTTCATCACTGGCGGCGCTGGGCCTGCTGGAAGGCAGTCGGCCGGCCTTGATGCTGAAGGTTGATCCGAAAAACGTTACCGTGGCAGCGGCGATGAACCAGGAACTCCGCCTCATGCGCATCCTGGATAATCCGCATGGTGAGCAGGTGCCGGCGGCAGAACTGGCTGAAACAGTACTGCCCTCCATCGTTTTTTTTGAAGACACGTTTGGGTCGCGCATCGAACAAATCTTCGTCACCGGAATTCCTTCCATGGAAGAAATTGGGCCCATGCTTCACCAGCAGACCGGAGCACAGGTAAAAGAGCTGGCGCCCAAGGTTTCATCCAGCGCCAATCTCAGTGGCGATAGTTACGACCCAGCCATCATGGCCGGGGTTGCGGGAGCACTGCTCGGATAATGCGCATCGATATCAATCTGGCTTCACAACGCTACGAGGACGCGCGCCAGTTCTTCTTTCGCTGGGGGGCGGCACTGATCATCGTGGTAGCGCTTACCCTTGGCCTCGCACTTTTGGGATGGCGTCACTATCAGTCCACGGCCAGTGATCGAAGACGCATCAACGAGCTGCATGAAAAGATCCGCATGCTGGAGCAGGACCGCAGGCACGCGGAAGAGGTGCTGAACCGTCCCGAGAACCGCGACGTTCGCGACCAGTCCCGCTTCTGGAACGATGTGATTGCGGAGAAGTCGTTTCTATGGAGGCAACTGCTTTCCGACCTGGAAAAAATCATGCCGGCCCGCGCCTACCTTGTGTCCGTTCAGCCTACGCTCACTCCGGACAAGAGGCTCAGCCTGAGGGTGACCATCGCCGCCGACAATCACGACAACGGCCTCGAACTGCAGAAAAAGATGGAGAGTTCCGAGCATTTT
This sequence comes from Candidatus Angelobacter sp., assembly GCA_036522215.1. GTDB lineage: Bacteria > Acidobacteriota > Terriglobia > Terriglobales > Acidobacteriaceae > Angelobacter. Next base: position 4,663 of record DATDGH010000974.1, read on the forward strand.
CAGGAAGCCAAGATCGTGAGTGAGAGCGTCCGTCAGGCGCAGGGGCCTGGCGCCTCAACCGCCCCCATTACGGAGATTGTGATTGAGACTCTATACACGCCGACCGCGGCGCAGCCGCATGCTGCGGCCAAGGCGGGCGCCTAAGTGACCAGCATGCAAAAAACGCGCAGGAAGTTCGTTGTGTTGCTCACCGTCCTGGTGGTGATTGATGCCGGTCTGGGAACTTACCTGCTCTGGCCCGGCTCTAATACACACGCGGAAGAGCAGCAGCTCCAGCAGCAATACATGATCACTACTCTGCAGGTCGCGCCATTGAAGGGGATTGAGAAAAAGCTGGAGGACACTCGCGGCAATATCCGGAAGTTTAACAGTGAACGGGTCCTTGCCCACTGGTCGCAGATCTCCATCGAGTTACATAAGCTGGCGCAGGAAAATGGGGTTTCCCTCCAGGCCATTAAATACAGGCCCGATGATTCCGGCCTGCCCAACCTGCAGACGGTAACCATTGAGACCGGCATTGCCGGGGACTACATGAAAATTGTGCACTTTATCAGTGCCCTGGAGCGTGATAAGTTGCTGTTTGTTATCAACCTGATTGCCCTGAGGGGACAAACCGGGGGCACAGTGGAGTTGCAAATTAGTTTTGAGACATTTCTCAAGGAAGCAGCGTAAGTGAAAATTGGCGCAGAAGACAAAAAGAAAGTAATTCTGATGGGCGTGCTGTTGGTAGTCGCCATTCCGTTGGCGATACACAGCTTCAACTTCGGCAGTTCAGATGCCTCTGCCAATCAGCCGGCCGCTGCCGCCACGGCCGGCACCAACCCTGCCCCGCCCAGGAGGCCCGGTCTTAAAGTCCGGGAGAATACCCTTGATCCTACGTTGCACACAGACCTCCTGGCAGCCAGCCAGAAAGCTGAATACCCAAGCGGGAGCCGCAATATCTTTAGAATGGCGGAACCGCCGCCGGAAAAGATACCGCCAGTCATCGGAAACGTTCATCAGCCTCCTCCGCCACCGCCGCAGGATCCTCCCAAGCCGCAAATTCCTCTGATCTTCTACGGCTTCAGCAATCGGCCGGGTGAGCCCAAAAAGGCTTTCTTAAAAGACAACGACAATATTTTTGTGGCAGTTGAAGGCGAAGTGGTTGAGCGGCGCTATAAGATTGTGAAAATCACCAATACCTTCATTCTGGTAGAGGACATCCTCAACAACAACCAGCAAACCATCAATCTAACCCTGCCCCAGGCTTCAGGATAGTGACAAGATGATGGCTCGACGTTACAAAATGCGAGGCGAAGGCGGTTACATCCTGCTCTCCGTCATGCTGATGGTCACATTGATGCTTATCGCACTCACCATTGAACTGCCGCGCATCAAGCAGCAGATCAAGCGCGAAAAAGAGGAAGAGTTGATTCATCGCGGGAATGAATACAAAAACGCGATCAGAAAATTCTTCCGCAAGTTCGGGCGCTACCCGTTATCCATTGACCAGCTTGAGAACACCAACAACATGCGTTTCCTGCGCCAACGCTATAAAGATCCCTTTACCGGCAAGGATGACTGGCGACTGTTGCATCCCGGTGAGGTGCAGCTCAATGTTCTGAATCAGGGGCAGGGCGCTCCCGGCCAGCCGACAGGCCAGTCCACCAGCAGCATAGGCCAGCCGGCGGGCGTTGGCCCGAGTCAACCCGCAACCTTTGCCGCCAATCCAGCTCCCTCTTCGCCGGCTGGTTCGCCCCCTGGCACTCAGCCTGACCCAACCCAGGGCCAGAACAATGCAGGCATGACTCCCGCTGCGAACATGCCCGGAGTGCAGGGTCCTAACGCCTTCGGTTCAGGAGCACAGCCGGGCATGGGGCCGATTATCGGTGTTGCCAGCATCAGCAAGCTGGAATCGATCAAAGAGATCAACGGTAAGAACCACTACAACGATTGGCAGTTTGTCTATGACCCCCGCCTGGAGCAACAGATGCTGCAACCGGGCGCTCCGGGAGCTACTGGAACCAACCCGATTGGTGGCTCGACTCCCGGGCAATTCAACCCGGGCAACTCCGGTCAGATCAACGCTCCTGGACAGTTCGGCTCCGGTCCCGGACCCATGAATCCGCCGCCGACTTCTAATCCTAAACCTCAATAAACGCGGTTACGGCTGTACCAGGCTGTGAAAAAAACCTGGAGCGTTTCCGCACTTAAGACACTTGTAATCACAAGCCCTTCCGTTTACTTATCAACTCGTGATTGCTACCTCTGCTTCTGCACGCCCTCGAATCCGCTCTCAAATTGTGTGACCAGCGGAGTCTCCCCTGACTGGAGACCGTCGCGTCCCATCACGCGCCAGAGAAAATTGCCGTGCGGCCACTGGTGCCCATCGTACACGGCCATCAAATCTTCGGACGGCCGGCTGGTCACCAGGATGATGATGTCGGCCTCAGACGGCCGGTACACCAGCGTCAGTTTGCCCCAGGTCTGAATCGCGTCTTGCACCGCGCCAATCGCATCCCGATCTTCGGGAAGGAGGTTGGGATTGAACTGATCTCCGTCATAGGAGGCAACGTAGACATAACGTGCATTCGCCAGAGTGCCTGGAAATGCCGGCGTCTTGGCCGTACTCGCATTGGGCGCAGCCACTGCGGAAATCGCCGTCAGCACAATTAAGCTGATCGCAGCGAGTAAAAATCGTTTCATATAAATATCCCCTCACTTATTAGATGTCCTCGAAGAAAGAAGGTTCCAGGAAGTCCATTGACTGGTCCCATGGGATTTTTACTGGAAGCTGGTAGCCAGGCTGGCAGCTGCTTTTCACAACAAAAAAGGCACCGCCGAAGCCGTACCTTTGTTAAAGTTTGTTTGTGTTAAAGCTTGCTTGCGGGCTTTAAACGCTGAAAGAAGAGCCGCATCCGCAGGTGCTCTTTACGTTGGGATTCTCGAACTTGAAGCCGGCAGCTTCCAGGGTCTCCACGTAATCCACCACACAGCCGTTGAGATACATGGCTGAAGTAGCGTCTACAAAGACCTTGAGGTCGTCAAAGTTGAAGACCTTGTCCATGACTCCCTGCCCGTTCTCAAAGGACATGGAGTAGGAAAAACCGGAGCAACCTCCGCCCACAACGCCAATTCGCAGACCGGCAGGGACAGGGTTCTGCTGAGCCATGATCTCCTTGACCTTGCCCACAGCGGTAGGGGTCAGAGTGATTGGCGCCTTTGGAGTCGTGACATTGGGGGTTTCCGGTGTTACCGGCGTAGTTGTGGAAGCCATGTGCTTTGAGTCTCCTTCAGGTGTAAAGGTTGATTATATCATCCCCCCTCTACTGATCTTTCGCCTTGTAGTTGGATGAACGTAACCGCACCCAGGTCGCACGGATTCGGCGCTTCGTTTCCCCCAGGTTGCCTCCGGTGCAGCCTGAAATAATCTTGAAATTGGCATAAAAAGCGAGCATATAATCTGCTTAAGAGTCCCGCTTGACGCAGCTGTTAGGCGAGGCGGTTCTCGCCCGAGCGTGGGCCGGTTTCAAGACTATAAGGTATCTCCTATGGATACGATCACAACTCTGTTCATTGTTTGGGGCGCTCTGACCGCTGTTTTCGTCATTCTCCTCATCTATCGCGGCACGTTGAACATGCATGAGGATGACCAGCTTTTCCTGGACGAGGCCGAGTCACACATGGCAAGGGAGCAACAGGAACTCATCGTCAGGATGAACAAAATCCAGCCCTGGGTCTGGGTTTTTGGATCCTCCTCTGCCCTGCTGATCGTGGTGATTGCCGGAATGTTCGTTTACTCGCATATGACGCGATAAGCTGACCGGATCACTTCAGTTTCAGCGTCAATCTTGTGACCGGCCAGGAATTCCGTTAGCTCATTGACTATCTTTTTGTCTTCGGTGTTCGACTCGAAGGCAGAGAGCACAAATATGGAGCTGGATCGGGCTCACGGCTGTTTTCTACGGGTACTACCCTGCTACAACCCGCATAAACATTGGGGAAAAACTAGGGGACGGGGAACAGGTTACGGGGAACAGGGAGCCCCAAAAGCAACACAACACCTTTACCACTGAGGACACTGAGGACGCTGAGGAAAATACTTCTGGGACGGTGAAACCCTACTACAACCCGCATAAACATTGGGGAAAAACGAAGCCGCAGACAATAGGGCCATAACCATTTCTGTTTACTACATGGTAAACTTCTTGAAAAACAGGGGTAGATTCTGCGATTCTGCGCATGCTGTTGAGAATTAAAGAAAAACCGGTTGCAGAATCCGTCGCAGAAGCCTTTTCGGTTGCGGAATCCTGCGACTGGCTGCCGGCTACAAGTGAAACCCAAAACCAAGATCAAGGCCTTGTTCGCGCGGACAAAAGCAATTCAACGCCTTTTTGCCCGAATACAGGCCATTTTTTGAAAGGCGCCTTTCTGCCGCTACGCCGCTACAAGGCTTCTTAATTCCTTTGTTATCAGCCAAAAACTCCGTAGCGGCAGCCGTAGCGGAAGGGTTCTTATAGCGCTACATTTTTTCGTTCCAACCGGCTTTCGTTGCGCACATACTGCTCCCCTGGCGCCGTGTAAAGGGAAAGGCGTTTAGTCCCGCGCTCGGCGACCCTCAGCCTCGACTCAGACTCCGAGTCGGGGTGCTGCGGTTCAGGTCAAGAGCAGTTCCTTCTCCCGCAAGGCGGGATCAGGATTTCGGCTAGCGGCTCGTACGCCGCCAAAGCGCCTCAACTTCGCGCAGCACTGCGAGGTTCGCAAGCGCCGACAACACTTCTCCCACCACGCTCGCTCATTCGCTTGCGCTCACCTTGGGTTAAAACCCAAGGCTTCCACCATTATTCAGTTGTCAAAGATCAAAATACTACGGCAGCCCCTAGGGGCTCCATTTTCAGTAGATCACATCTTTAATTATGTTGTCAACTAGTAATTTATTTTGCTAAATATGTTGTTCATGGATGAGACGGGCGTCGGCTTGCCGTGGTCATTGGCTGGGGACGAAGGTCTTTTGTTTTGTGTGAGTTGAAGCTTGACTGCCTCCGAGTTTGCGTATCGGTTTCGGCCTTGAATCTACGCGGAAATAACCCAGTTCTGTCCCTTCTCCCCCAGGAACAGTGATCGGAATCAGGCAGGAATCGTGATCGGAATCACCCCGGAATGTGATCGCTTTCAGCAGAAATCCGCTATTGACGAAAGCGCTTGAGTCTCCAGGGCATCGGGGGAGTAGGCGTTCTTCCTCTTCTGGATCTTTCTCGTTATCCCGAGACCAAAAAACCTCGCGGTCGTTAGTCTGGGCGCTGTCATAGCCTGGGCCGCCCGTCCTCTCAGCTGTCCCCTTTTTTGCCCCGATCCTGTACCACTTTTTCACCCTTTTTTTTTAAGCTAAGACACTCTGGGTTCTGTATCCTCCTCCGACCAGCCAGGCAGTAGTCCCAAAGTCACGCCCTCTGTATGCTCCACCTGGTCCTTCAAGACAATTCTTCCGTCCTTCGATTCAAAGAAAACTTCTAGGACCCAACTCTTGATATTCGGACCTGAAAGGGTCAAGAGGATACATCTCTGGGCGCCCTCTTGCTGAAGATCGCCCCAAGAATAATTCTCCTCCGCGAAATCGTTTTCTTCATACTCCCTGGATCTTGCTATAAAGATTGTAATTAC
>DATDGH010000975.1:0-5868 GCA_036522215.1 Candidatus Angelobacter sp.
GTAACAGGTGGATCTGTCGAAAATCAAAAGATCTCGACGGCAACCGAATGAAGCCCGGGAGAAGCGAGCCGACGATCGCGTGTTAACAGTGGTGCTTTCAAGTTTTCGGCAAGCACGATGTAGGCCGCATCATAGGCAGAAAAATTGTGGCGCAGTTGCCAAATCCGGGACAAGAACACGAAATGCGCGTAGCGATTGATGCGCAGATCAAGAAGGTCGCGAATGGCCTCATCCGCACGGTGGGCTGGAACCGCTCCCTGGTGCACAAGACGCCGCAGCACCTGGGTGACTTCAAGGTCGAGGAGGTGTGGCGCATGGAGGGTCTCTGTACGCGAATAGATCCGACTCTCGATTTGTTGCCCGACAGAGGTCTGAAGAAGCCAATCAATTGCGGCGGAAGCGTCCAGAACGATCACCTAGCCTCACGCTCTTCTCGCACCAGGCGGGCGGTATCGATCTCTGCCGCAACCGGCCTGCGTTTGTGCAAGCGCTCTCGCAAATCTGCGAGCGTCGGCCTCTCGGCAATTTCTTTGATTTCCCCCAACAAATAATCGGAGAGAGACATACCTGCCATAGCCGCACGAGCTTTCAGGCTTCTGTGCAAGGCATCGGGGACATTGCGAAGCTGAATCATCTTGGACATGTTATAAGCATACTTTCATGTGTAGCACATGTCAATGAGGGCCGTAATCCCTTTATCCTTCAGTGCGGCAATGTTGGAGCGGTCATGGACATGGTGGACAGAGTGTGCCTGGTGGGCAAAGTGATGCTCACAAAAGCTCCGGTATTCACTGCCTTCCCTGCTTATGGAACGTTTCGGGATCGCCCGCGCCGACGCGCTCTCCCGCCAGAGGAAAGCCTGGTGAGTCGATCTTGATTGCCCTTGCATGGTCATTCTGCATCATGAAGGAAACATGTGTTTGCGGGGAGGAGCGCAAGGCGAAGGCGCCATCGTCTTGTTTGAGCAGGCGTTCGGGGTCTTCACCCAGTGGCTGGATCATGAGGCGTCCGTTCTCATCGAAGACGCGATAGGTCCGGCGGTATTGAGCAAACGAGTCGTGCAGGTTTGCGGAAACACGATCGAGCTTGAGCACGTAGGTGCCGGCCAGTTGTTTGCGCTCGGCATCGGAGACGGGCTTGTCTGCCAGCGAGCGTTCGGCGGCGGGAGCGGGCGCGGGAAGCGGAGGCAGGCCCAGAATTGCGCGGGCCAGGGCGCGGGTGATGGCGTACGCGTTTTGTCCCTCAGTATTGGTGAGCACGACGATGGTGAGCTGATCTTCCGGGAAGTCATAGAGGCTACCGCTGTATCCGAGCAACGATCCGTGCTGGCCGATGCGACGATGTTCTTCTTCGTGGTTCAGGATCATGGCGAAGCCATATTGGGCTTTGGGGTCCTGCGGGCTCATCTGCGCCGCTGCGCCCTCAGCCGTGGACATCAGCTTAAAGGTTTCCGGCCGGACCAGATTCTTGCTCTTGATGGCGCGCCATAACTGGAGAAGGTCGCCTACAGTGCTGCAGAAACGCAGATCAGAGTTGTACGCCATGCCGTTCTCATAGGCCGGCACATAGCCTGCGCCGTATCTGCGGTAGGAGTGGGAAAGGCCGCGCGTGAGGGTGAAATCGTCGCAATAAGTGGTGGACTTCACGCCTGCGAGATTGAAGATGTTCTGCTGGACGTAGTCGGGAAAGCTTTGTCCGGTGACGCGCTCGACGATAGTCACCAGCAACTGAAAGCCGGAGATGGACCAGTCCCACTTCTTGCCGGGTTCATTAACCCAATTTTTTCCAGCATAAAGGGCCATTACTTCATCCAACGCTTTAGGCTGACGGCTGGTGGCCTCAATGGGATCGCCGAGATAGTGGTAGTCCACGATGCCGGAGGTGTGATTCAACAACTGGCGAATGGTGACACGATGGCCCTGCAGAGGAAACTCGGGAATGAATTTGGAGATATCGTCATCCAGTGATAATTTGCCACGCTCTACCTGCTGCATCACGGCAATACCGGTGAACGGGAGCATAGGGCCGACAACGTGATAGACGGTTTCATCTCTGGTTGGCATCTCCAGGCCAAGGTCAGCGAGGCCGTATCCCTGATGGAGAAGAACACGGTCCCCGCGCGCCACCAGTACGGAGGCGCCGACAACATGCTCGTGGGTCATGACCTGCTTCACGATGGCATCCAGATCGCTGGCAGATTGTGATCCATTCTGGGGAACGACGGGGAAAATCAAGAGAAGAGAAGCTGCAAATGTGAGGAAAGGTGAAGAATACACGGGTAGGATTATAGCTGCCAGCCTCAAGACAAAGGCAGGCAGTGTGGAGAGAATTCCCCGAGGCATTTCTGTGACAGAAGGCCCTTCCTGGCAAGGAACAGGAGCCGAAGACCGTTTTTCTTTATAATCAAATGTTTGGCACTATGACGCAGACGGCACTGTATCAACGGCTGGCTTCGGGCGATGCGCGGCTGGGACTCTATAACGGCGCAGAGACGGTTGCGGTTTTTACCGATCCTGTAAGGGAGTTGCGCGCTGTGATTACCGGCTGCGGCGTTTTTGATCTGGGATGGCGGGCCAAAATCATGGTAACCGGCGAAGACCGGGTGCGCTGGCTGAACGGGATGGTCACCAACAATGTGAAGGATTTACCGCTGCATCGCGGCAATTATAACTTCCTGCTGAGTCCGCAGGGGCGCATTCTGGCCGACATGTACATTTACAATCGCGGCGATTCCCTGCTGCTGGATACCGACCGCTCGCAGGTGGAGACTGTGATGAAGACGCTGGACCACTTCATCATCATGGATGATGTAGAACTCAAGGAGTCGAGCCTAAGCGCCATCGGCATTTGCGGCCCGGATGCGGCACGGGTGTTGGCGGCTGCCGGCATTGATGTTTCCGGGCTGGAGCCGTTGGAGATTCGCGATTTGGCGTTGGATGGAGCGCGGCTCAGCGTACTTGGAGGGCCGGAGCAGAAGCCCGGCTGGTACGAAATCTGGAGCGACAGCGGACAACAGGGAATGTGGGATCGGTTGGTCTCGGCTGGGGCTCAGCCGGTGGGCACGGATGCGGTGGAGTTGTGGCGGATCATGCATGGCATTCCGCGATACGGCCAGGACATCCGGGAGCGCGACCTGGCGCAGGAGACGGAGCAGAACCAGGCGCTGAATTTCACCAAAGGATGCTATATCGGGCAGGAGATTGTGGAGCGCGTCCGATCGCGCGGCCAGGTGCACCGCAAGTTTACGGGATTTGAATTTCAGGACGCTCTTCCGCAGCCCGGCAAGTGGGAGGAAGAAGGCCGCGTGATGGGAGAGATCACCAGCGTGGCCGAGATTGGCGGGAAGAAGATTGGGTTGGGCTATGTTCGCCGGGAAAAGGGATTGCCCGGGGCAAAGTTTAATGTGGGTGGGACGGTGGCGACGGTCGTTCTTCCACCTTTTGAAATCAGTATTTAGTAGTTAGTAGTTAGTAATTAGTAGTTAGCTAAAGCAAAACCAACACCAAAGGCAACGGCGACACACACCACGGAGGCTTGGATGAGGCAGAGATCATTTCCCAGGGGCTGAAGCCCGCATGGTTGTGGCTTTTGGCGGCACGGCTGAAGCCGTGCCCTTGCAAAGCCTATTTTGAAACATGCTCTAACTACACACTACTGGTTTGAACGAGGTGTTATGGCTGAGAAGAAGCAACAGGAATTTGTTGTGAGTGATCGCCGGAGATTTGCTCCGGAGGGCGAACTGCGCACCGATGCTCCGGTGGTGGAAGAAGAGCAGCCTGCAGCTCCACCGGCAGCGCCGCCCCCGCCAGCACCGCCTGCGGCAGCGCAATCTGAACAGGCCGCCACGCCGGAAGCTGAGTCTACGGAGATGCCGCCTCCTCCAACCGCCCAGGAGGAGAAGGAACAGAGCGACGCCTATAAGGCTTCGGGCAAGAAGCTGGATGAGATGTTCAACCAGAAGACAGCCGGGAAACAGCGCCCTCCGGCGGAGATGACCTTTGAACGCCTGATTGAATCCTTTTATATGACGGCTTTGATCCAGCTAGGCGCCATTCGCCAGGAAAACGAGCCGCCAGCGGTAGATATCATAGGCGCGCGCCAGACCATTGACTCGCTGACGTTGCTACAGGAAAAAAGCAAAGGAAATCTGACCGAGCATGAGCAGCACCTCCTGCAAAACGTGCTGTTCGAATTGCGCATGGCGTGGATTGAGATTACCAATGCCATTGCCAGTGGCGCAGCGGGGCCGGGAGTTGTCGCACCTCCGGGTGGAATCAAAAAATGAAGGCTGTCCTCACCGTGCTGGGCAGCGGCACATCCATGGGTGTTCCGACGATTGGCTGCAGGTGCCAGGTGTGCACATCGGCTGATCCACACGACCGGCGCACGCGCCCATCCATCATGCTGGAGTACGGAGAGCGTTGCGTGCTCATTGACACCAGCCCGGATTTTCGCGAGCAGGCCCTGCGCGAACATATCCGCCGGCTGGACGCTGTGGTATACACCCATGGGCACGCGGACCACGTGCTTGGCCTGGATGATGTGCGTCCGTTGAGCTTTCGCAACGCGGAAAAAATTCCGCTCTACGCCTTCCCGCCGACGGCAGAAGCGCTCAAGAAGATCTTTCGCTACATCTTTGACGCTGACTACAAATACGGCGGAATCGCCCGAGTACAGATCCAGCCCATCCATGGCACGCTGGAACTGTTTGGAGCCAACTTTGAGCCCATCAGAGTGATGCATGGCGACGCGGAAATTCACGGGTTCCGTTTTGGGTCGGCGGCTTATCTCACAGATTTCAGCGAAATCCCGGTGGAATCCATGGGCCGGCTGCACGGGCTCGACATCCTCTTTCTGGATGCCCTGCGACGGAATCCGCATCCTACACATTCCACGGTGTCCAATTCGCTGCGCCTGGTGGAAGAGCTCAAGCCCAAGCGAGCGTTCTTTACGCACATCTCCCACGATCTGGCCCATGAGGAAACCAACCGCGGTCTTCCGTCACATGTTCGACTCGCGCACGATGGCTTGAGACTGGAGTTTGAAATCGCATGAAAAACCAAAATCTCACCACGGAGACACGGAGGCACGGAGACACGGAGAAAGAAATAATAAAAATCAAAAACAAAGATAAAACTCTTTACTACAGAGGAACTCAGAGGAACACACCAAGAAACCCGGAGTGTAAGATCGCATGAAGATCTTCCACTCCCTCCAGGAAATATCCGGCGATTTGGGACCGACTGTAGTTACTGTGGGTAACTTTGATGGCGTGCACCTTGGGCACCAGCACGTCTTGCAGCAGGTGGTGCAGCGCGCGCGCTCCAGCGGCAGACTGGCGATGGTGTTAACTTTTGATCCGCATCCACTGCGTATTCTGCATCCTGATGCGGCGCCCAGGTTGATCACGCCTCGGCCGCTGAAAGAGGCATTGCTGGCGCAATCCGGCGTGGATGCCCTGCTGTGCGTTCCGTTTACGCGTGATTTCTCCATGACTCCGCCGGTAGAGTTTGCGCGAAATATACTGGCAGGCAAACTGCACGCCAAAGAGGTCCACGAAGGAGAGAATTTCCATTTTGGCCACAAAGCGGAGGGGAACGCCCAGCGTCTCCAGGATTTTGGCCGCGAATTTGGCTTTGCCGTGAACACCTATCCGGTGATGATGATTCGCGGGGAGCCGGTTTCCAGCAGCCATATTCGGAAGTTGATTGCTGCCGGACAGGTGGGGCGGGCGCGCCGGTTGCTGGGCCGCATATTCAGCATTTGCGCCGTTCCCGGCCGCGGGCGCGGCTACGGCCACAAGTACACGGTTCCAACCATTAACCTAAGCCGTTATGACGAACTGGTTCCCGGCGACGGAGTCTACCT
>DATDGH010000976.1:0-2118 GCA_036522215.1 Candidatus Angelobacter sp.
CTGCATGAGTTCAATCCCATGCTCGGCCTTCGCGGCTGCCGCCTGGGCATTGCCTATCCCCAGATTTCTGAGATGCAGGCGCGAGCCATCTTTGAGGCCGCAGTCAATGTTGCTCGCGAAGGGGCCAAGGTGATTCCGGAAGTCATGATTCCACTGGTCGCCACGCTCAAAGAGACTGCGCATCAGAAAGCCATCATTGATCGCGTAGCCGCAGAGGTGTTTGCGGAAAAAGGTTCAACCGTAGAGTACCTGGTTGGCGTAATGGTAGAGCTGCCACGCGCCTGCCTGGTGGCGGATGAGATTGCCACGCAGTCAGAGTTCTTCAGCTTCGGTACCAACGACTTGACCCAGACCAATTACGGTTTCTCCCGCGACGACATCAACACCTTCCTGCCTACCTATCTGGCCCAAGGGATTCTCAAGAACGATCCGTTTGAGAGCCTGGACCAGAAAGGCGTAGGTGAGCTGATGAAGATCGGCATAGAAAGAGGAAGGCGGGTCAATCCAGGTCTCAAAATCGGAATTTGCGGAGAGCATGGAGGCGATCCGGCGTCTGTCGAGTTCTGCCACAGGGTGGGATTGACTTATGTGTCGTGCTCGCCCTACCGAGTGCTCACCGCCCGCCTGGCCGCCGCCCAGGCCGGCGCCGCAGATGAACTAAAAGTGGAAGCGGGACGGACAAAGTAAACCCAGGACCTTCCGCACTGGCGGACAACTGAGTGCATCATAACGGGGTACAATGGTTCTCCATTTATGGCAGACCGTTTGTACTTGAGCATTTGGTTTCCCAGCTTCCGCGAAACAGAGATGGTTCCCCGCCTTCTCTCCGTGCTGAAGCAATTCCCTTTCCCTGCGCAAAGGAGTGGGATCGGACATTTGGCGGTGTACCCCATCTCCTGGAATGAGCCGCTGCTGTTCGAACAGACCTTCGATTATCGAGTTGACCCCGAGCGGGCGCTGGCGCTCGCCGGTGAGTTTCTGCATGAGGACAATGCCTACGAACTGGAGGCCGCGTGGGACTTGTGGGTTCCGATTGAGGAAGGCGAACTCGATACGACCTGGGAGGTTAAGCCGGAACTGACAAAATTCACCGCCTTCGGAACCAAGTTTGAAGATTCCACCTACCAGCAAAACGGCCATATTCAAGTGGACTTTGGCTTGGACACTCCGTTCCTGTTTGAAGACGTCGAGTTCACCGACGCAGTAGAAAAACGAGTGAAAGCCAACGTGCAGAAGCTCATCAATTTCACCAACGCAGTAGAGAAGAACTGCGGCATCAGCGGCCGCGTCCTGTGGTCAGAATCAGAAGATAATCTCGCCCAAAAGCTGATCGAGCGGCTGCAGAAAGTGCAGTAAGACCTTCGACACAGTTCTGTATCCAGTCCGGGCGCGGTGACCTCGCAGGTTGCTTTGGTGGTGAAATGATGAATCTTTTGACACTCCGTTTTCCCCGCTGTTAGTATCAAAACACCCCTCGTGCGTAGGGAAGCTGTAGAGCAACACCGACTGAACGGCAGCAAGTCGGCTGAGAGAAGAATCGGATCGGCCCACCTCTCGAATCGCGTCCCCGTCGTCTAGCCCGGCCTAGGACATCGCCCTTTCACGGCGGTAACACGGGTTCAAATCCCGTCGGGGACGCCAAATTATTTTCAATTCTCTAAGGCTTGTGTGCTATCGTTCTCGGCAACTAGCCTAAGTGTGGCCCTTAAGGCGCCTTGGCGTCGACGTCGTTCTCTTCCCCTGGACTACTTTCGAAGGAGAAGTCTATGAATTCCGTTCCTCCCGAAGCTCAGTCATTGCCCAGAGGCGTATTCTCGCGCATGTGGTCCACTTTCAAATCATGGCCGGTCGGATGGAAGGTGGTTACAATCTGCCTGCTACTTCTGGCAGCCTATGCCGCAAATCGGGACTCACCACGAGCGTCGAACCATTCACCTATCGTTAATGGATCCAATCCGCAACCGCCAGCCCCGAACAATCCACGCACCGCCAACGCATCCGATGCGAGATCTCAGGCACTTGCTCAGCTCTGGGCGCAGCACAAAAAACTGGTCGATTGGGCACAACAGTGTATGGCAGCGATGAATCAGGCTGCAGCAATCAATGCACAGCGTGCCA
>DATDGH010000977.1:0-3299 GCA_036522215.1 Candidatus Angelobacter sp.
ATCGCTAGCGTGATGTGATCGCGCTCGCGGCGAATGGAGAAGGTTCGGATTACGACTCCGAACAGCGCGAGGTGGACTGTAGCGGGAAGAAAGCTACGGGAGACAGCAAGGTAGTCGATCCCGAAGAAGACGAAATAGGCGATCGACAGCGGCGTAGTCCATCGCTCAGAAATGACGAAACTGCGACGTTTGGCCAGCAAGTATCCGCGAACAGCCAAGGCAATCGCCACCAGGATGATGGAAGGAAGATCAAGTCCGCCGGTTCCTGCGAGCGCGCCAAATCCAGTCAAGACAAGGAGATACAGGGAGAGTTCGAAGTAGTGGTCGATCGCTCGTTGAATTGAGATCACTCCGGAATTTGTGGAAGGCGACGACATTGGGGATCGTTTTACGGTGGAATTCTATTGTTCGATAGATCGATCAAGAAAGGGAAGGGTCATACAAGGAATTCTTGCACCGAAAGTCACTTGGGGAGGAGGGGAGTTCGAGAGTTTATCCCGCATGCGCACGACTCTGAAGTTTGTTCCAATTTGGGATTCGGGAGTGTGCAGGGTATCCCCCTCCCCCCTGGTCTATTAGAATCATTAATTTAGCGGGAAATGTCGAACTAAATCTTGGGACTCAATGAGTTGCGGACAAAATCTTGAGCCGCAAGGAGTTATCGTGCGATTCTTTCTTTCGTCAATCGCGACTATGGAACCATGATAGCTGCTTGGCGAGGAGGGTCAAGAGATTCCCGTGGAATATTTGTGTTCTGTTCCCAGAACGGGAAATACAGCCACGCCTGTTCCCGCCATTCGTCGATATGTTGATTCATGGCTTCTTTTTTGCCCTCCACCAACCTTATAAAGAGAATGGGATAGTTGTCTCGAACACCAACTTGACGACGGGGTGCATGTCCGCGGATCAAACTTAATCGGAAGTGCCGAGATTCTACTGGACGAACATCAAGATCCCAAATCTTTAGCAAAGGGAGCGAAAGAAAGAACAGGAGGGCACCCGCGCGATTCGCAGGTTCTCAACTTGTGGGCTTGGTCTGGGCGGCTCCGAGTAGTTTGCCGGGGCCGGATTCCTGCAGGAAGGCAACGAGTCGAAGATTCTTGAGGTCGGTGCCGGGCTTGAGTTTCAGCTGAATGTCCTGGGCGAAGGACTTGCCTTTCGGCAGCTTTCCGACCTTCGTGAGTTGCTGGACCACGGCGACATGCACGAGATGCTTGCCACCGTTTTCCCCTTTCAAGACCTGCGACTCGACATGGCTGAGAGCGACGGCGACATAGAGGTCCGCATTGTGTTTTTCAGAATTGGCGTCGGTTTCAATGTGTGCTCGCAGGATCGTTGGATCCGCGGGATCGATTTTCACATCGGCAATGCGCACCGGAATCTTGGGCGTGTCCGTAGCCTTTTTGAGAACATCTTCCATCTGCCCCATATGCTCGATGTGGACTTCGTGGATTCCGTCCACGATGAATTGTGGAGTGAAGGACTCCTTCTCTCCAAGAGCCGTTTCGTAGGAACTCTGGCGGTCGGTGAGCGCAGGGGAAGAGTTCGGATCTTTCCATCCATCGTGGTCCCAGTAGGTGACGTGTTCACTGAGGACGATCAACATGGCGCCGGCGATGGGTTGGTAGTCGTCGAGCCTCTGGAGGATGATGTCGGCTGGAGGACAGCTGGAGCAGCCTTCGGAGGTGAAGAGTTCGATCAGGACTGGGCGAGCGTCGGCGTCAGCAGCTTTGGATTCAACCGGCGTCGCTTGCGCCGGGGCCTGGGGTGCGATTTGCAGGCCCAGGAGGAGAGGGAGCGAGATTAACAATCCGCGGCGGCGCAGCATGGGAATGATTTTACGCCCGTGGGGAGTCGGAAAGTAGGATTGGCTCCGGGAATCCGGGACTTTGACGGCGTCGTCGACTGGATATTGCAGTTAGAGACAGGTCCCTTCAGCCTCGTTGTTGGTAAAACATCGGGATTGATGGCCTTACAGGCTTCTCCGTTTCGCTTCGGCCCACCATCGTCGCGCTGCCCAGACTGCCTCAACCATTCCGAATGGCCAAGCGCCCTGTAGAACCAAGTCCGCCTATGCAGCAGCCAATCACTCACTCGGCTTTTGCTTCTTCTACGACCGCTCCGTGTTCCCTCACGACAATTTTGGACACCTTGGTACTTCCTTCTATGAACTCGAATGTCAGGTCGCGCTCGGTCGTAAAGAAAACGTTCTCTGACTGGGCATGCAGCACAAACTTCTTGTCCCCCCCGATTATCAGGATGAGGAGATTATTGGCGCGGGTGACGGTTAGAGCGCCCGTTTTCGGTGTCTGATACCTACCCACGTAGCGCTCCAAAATCTGTGGCTGGAGCGTCACCTCCTTTCTGGCGTTCTCGTAGGGGGCGTCGCGATGTTCATAGCTGACCGCCCGCGCCATCTTCCACATGCCATCCTTTAGCAGCCAGACGTGGAAGAACTTTGCCACGCCGTCGCGGTATTCGGGCTTACCGTTGTCATTAATGAAAAAATAGTGTTCGCCAGAGAGCACAGCCCCGTAGGTCACGCCGTCCTTTTGAAGCGGGTAGACCTTCACCGTCTCCGGAATGGCTTCTCGCCGCAGGCGGAAGTTAGGTTTTCCACATAGGCCATTTTTCAGGAGCTCGACGAAGGGACCGAGTCCGACCGTCAGCCCACCTTTGTCGTGATAGAACTCGACGTCGGGCCAGAAGAATTGTGACATTTGAGCGACGTCGCAGCGGTTATATGCGTCCCAAAACGCCGCGTCCTCGTGACGAATCGTCCCATCCAGGGTAGCTTTCTCGTCTTGGGCAAAGACTGGGAGGTAAAGAAAAAACAACATCAGGCTCAGCTTAAGGCGCCAATTCATTCTCATCCGATCCTCTTGGTTGGAGTAGATACGTATGAGAGGACTGCACAGTTCCATTGAAGTAAGGTTCTAGGTTAGAGGGTCGATGACTGCTCGACTTCATTGTTTGAACAGCCAACCAGACGATATTTGGCGAAACATCTTCATTACAGTGCGCCGGGCTAAACCGGCTTGAAGTAGAGGATGAAAGTTCCTTACGAGAAAGGACCCCGCCTATCCTCTCTACGCTTCACTGTGTCCCTCGCGCGCGGATCCGCACGAGCGCTCATTAGCGCATGCGGCTCTTATCGCAGATGTGTGACGGCCAAGCGTGGGCTTGTCCGTACACTCGCCCAGCCGTGGGACACGTACACACCCCGCTCTGAGTCGGGAACGTGCCAGATGGAAAATCGTGCTTGAAGTTTCTAGGCGTGCCTGGGGTCTTCGACTGAC
>DATDGH010000978.1:0-9543 GCA_036522215.1 Candidatus Angelobacter sp.
GCAGCAGCTTGGAAAGATAGTTCTCCGCAGAGTGGTAAGGCACGCCGCACATGGGAATGGCCACGTCCTTTTCCTTGTTGCGCGAGGTCAGGGTGATTTGTAATTCGCGGGAAGCGACGACCGCATCTTCAAAAAACAGCTCGTAGAAATCACCCAGACGGAAGAAGAGCAGCGCCGTGGGATGTTGTTTTTTGATGGCGGCATATTGCCGCATCAACGGAGTGGAAGGCTCGGACATTGCCGCAATCTAAACGCGGATTATAGCAGCCGTGGGAACACGATTTATGAATTGTGGTTTCCGATTTTCAGAGCGAGGGTCAAAGCGGCGCCCATCCATGGCCTCGTGGTAGATTTAGTTATTCATGGAACTGCGCAAGGATCCAATCACGCGTTCGTGGGTGATCGTCGGCGAAGAAGAGGGCCGGCGCGGGACGGACGGTCACTGCCCGTTTTGTCCCGGTTCGCCCAACGCGCCGCAGGTCATCACCACCCTATCGCCCAACGATCATGCAAGCGGGCCGGTGGCGGCGGTGGTTCATCCTTCGCCGTTGTACCGCATCGAGGGCGAGCCGCACCGCCGGTCAGAAGGCATCTATGACGTGATGAATACCGTGGGTGCGCATGAAGTGCTGGTGCAGAGCATTCGCCATGATATTGAGTTGTGGCAATCGTCAGATGCTGAGATTTCTCAGTTTCTGCTGCTCGCCGCCCAGCGCATTCAGGACCTCAAAGGTGATCTGCGCTTCAAATATGTGACGGTTTTCAAGAACTATGGCTCGCCGGCGGGCCAGGAGTTCGACCATCCGGTTTCACAACTCACAGCCACCACGTTTGTTCCCAGGCGCGTGCTTTATGAGTTGCGGTCTTCCCGCGACTACTACACGGACAAAGAACGCTGCGTTTTTTGTGACACGTTGAACCAGGAGCTGCGCAACCCGGTGCGGATTGTGGAGGCCCGCACTGACTACGTTGCGCTGTGTCCTTTTGCCTCACGGGTGCCTTACGAGATGTGGATCATGCCGCGAAGGCACGAGTCCTCATTTGAACGCGGCATCCAATCGAGGACCGGGAACCTCAACGAACTGAGCGGCGTCTTGCGAAGGACGCTGATTCGCATCATCAGCGTGGCCGAATCGTTTCACCTGGTGCTGCACACCGTCCCCAATACCTATCAGAAATCAAACATCCTGCAATACTGGAAGACCGTCGACGAAGACTATCATTGGCATTTCGAAATTTTGCCTGTCTGGGGCGTGAAGGCCAAGCCGTATTTCCTCAAAGAAATCTATTACACCCCCATTTCCTCTGAAGTTGCAGCCGAGCGGCTCAGGACTTTGTCCGTTCGCTGACCGGGACGTTGAACACGTGGATTACCAAAATGAGTCCCATACCGGGAACCACTTGTGCAGGCTGCAGGTTACCACGGTACTCTTGTTGTCCTGTGACCTTTGCCCGTATAACCAACACATTTGTCAGGTATAGGGGTAGGCCTTGTGTTGTCTAAGGAGAGGCAATGCCCAAGCTCATGAGGCCCAAATGGGCCCGGTCAATATTATTAATTCCTGCTCTCTGCATGCTGTTTTCTGTCGCGCTGCAAGGGCAGGACTCAAACGCGGTTCAAAGCCAGAATTCAGTCGTGGCTCAGGGCCAGAATTTAGCTCCTGCTCAAGGCCAGGATGAAACTATAAGGCCTGTGCCAATCCTGACCGGCTCCACCTTCTTTTCCACCAAAGTTACCGGCGGGGTAATGCAAAACTCACCCTGGGTGGTCCCGGTATTGCTGGTGCCGGTGGGAGATAAGTGGCTGATTGAGGCAAGGGCCGACTACTACCCTACTTTTACAACCAATTTGAATGATCCTAACGCGCATTATGCCGCCACCAATGAGTACGGACTTCAGTACGGCACCATTGACTACATCGCCAACCGGTTCGTAACCCTGGTTGCCGGACGCTTCATTACCCCGTTTGGCATGTATAGCGAGAGGCTGTACCCTTATTGGATAAGAGCTCTGCAGGGCAGTCCGCTCGCATATTCCATCTCGAGCAATTACGGTCTGGGAGGCATGTTGCGAGGTAGCTTCCCGGCAGGCACGCAGAACCTGAATCTGAACTACGCCTTTTATTTTTCCAGCAACAATACCCATCACCTCTTGGCCACGAATCGGGCAACCGGCGGGCGGATTGGATTTTTTCTTTCCAAATATCGATTAGAAATTGGGACATCGTTCCAGCAACTTTTGCAGGGGGATCACTCTCATAATGTTGGCCTGCATGCTGAGTGGCAGCCGAACGCCCAGCCACTCACGCTTCGCTCCGAGTTCGCCCATAATTCTGGAATTAAGGGCAGCGCCTACTGGATTGAGTCCGCCTATCGTCTCAGCCAGGTCCCACACCTGCACCAGCTTGAGCTTGTAGGCCGGGGCCAACAGGTCTTTGCCGATCCAAAACTCTCGGCGGCACAAGTAAAGCAACTGGGCACACTGGGGAGGGACACGAACCAGGGAGACTTTGGCTTCAACTACTACCTGGGGAGAGACGTTCGTGCGTCCGCAAGTTATGGCCGCCAATTTGCTTTTGACAAGAATGCCAATGTCTGGGTGCTTGGCATGACCTATCGTTTCATCATGCCGTTGGGACCGGTCGGGGGTGTCCATTGAAAATCAAGATTTTGATTTCCGCAATATTTCTGGTACTGGCTTTAGGCGCGCTCGTCGCTGTAGCTAAAACGGGCGTCAAGGACAAAGATGCTCCAGCTGCGACTACGCCGGCAAATGCCGCGCAGGATGATCCCATGCGTTTACAGGGTGAAAAGGCATTTCATTCCAATTGCTCACGTTGCCATGCAGCGCCGCCCAAGTTCTCGCCGCGCCTGACGGCTACCATCATCCGCCATATGCGGGTGCGCGCCACAATCACCGATCAGGAGATGCGAGTCATTCTGCATTACATGACCCAATGACCATGAAAAATCTTCGGCAACATCCCCATCGCCGCATGTTCCTGGTTCGCCTTTGCTTTATGACTGCCATGCTCCTGATGATTGCAGCGCCTTCGCTGGGTCAGGCTCGTGTTATCGAAGTAATGGCAGACAAAGACAGCCACTTCAGGATTCCCGGTCAGAGCCGCCCGGAGATTACGATGCGAGCGGGTGAATCTCTCCTGCTGCGCATCCAGGCGCACAAGGGAAAAACCTGGAATCGCGATGGTGCTGTCCACGGGTTCACCATGATTCGTGCGAAAGATCGCGCCAAAGTCCCTGGATGGGACTTTGAGCTTAGACCCGGAGTGCAGGAGTTCGCGCTTACTGCCCCGTCAGAAGCCGGCGAGTATGAGGTTTTGTGCACGGTTATCTGTAGCAGCGACCACGAAGGAATGCGACTGAAGGTGAGCGTTTTGCCTTGATTCCCAGCCCGAATTCGGGCATCGCCGCATCGCGAAGAGGATTGCTTATGAAAGAAAAGCTGAATTTCAAAATGGTTTGGGTCCCCCTCCTGCTCACGTTGATCCTGGCCGTCTGTGCCATTGCCAAAGACAAAGACTCGGCGGGTGTGCTTGTCCTTCAGGGCGAGGTGATGGACAGCCAGTGTGCCTATAACGTCCATTCCACCAGCCATTCCCACGAGTCGATGACCGAAAAAGGCGTCTTCGGACGAGATGCAAGAAGCTGCACTCTGCATTGTGCCAAGGAGATGGCAGGCGTCTTTGTGCTGATCGTGAAGAAGGAAGTTTACCGTCTTGAAGACCAGGGCCAGGCCGAGCAGTTTGCTGGACGAAAAGTAAAAGTCAGTGGCACGCTGGACACGAAAACTCATACGCTCCACGTTTTGACCATGGTAGACGACCAGTAAGCGTACTGTTAGCAATCCAGGCAATCGTCCGGGTCGTCAAGGTGTCAACAGCCGCAACCACACCACTGTTACCTGTATCGCCCACAATGAAAATCAACCTTCCTCTTCCTTATCAAGGAGTTAGATGCCGCTTTAAGGCATTTTTCCTGGGGCATTCACCCTCTGGGCTGACCCCTTCAGGCATATAATTTCCCTTAACTTTATGCCCCTGTTTTGGTTACGTCTTGCTTTGTGTTTTTATGGCGTGGGACTGTTGTATGCAGTGGTGTCCCTATGGGGCGGACGCCCGGTTCTTACGCGGATTATGCTGCCGGCGGTTGGCCTGGGGACCGTTTTTCATCTTGTAGCGATTGTCGAGTACGGCATGCTGGGGCCCGTAGTGGCGCCTTCATTCCTCCACCAGGTTGAATCCCTGCTGGCCTTTCTGCTGATGGCATTCTTCTTTGTGGTTTATTTCCGCTACAAAACAGCATCACCTGGAGTCGCCGTTTTTCCCATGGTCTTTTTGCTGACGGTGTTTGCCTCGGCGCCGTCATCGTTGGTAAGCTCTCCGGCTCCGGGTGTCAGTAACCGCTGGATCATTATCCATGTGGGGCTGATCCTGGTGGGATACTCCGCTCTTTTTTTCAGTTTCTTTGCCAGCATACTGTACTTGATCCAGGAGCGAAATCTCAAGGCCAAGGCCACAAAAGTGGGATTCTGGTCGAAGCTGCCGGCGCTGGCCACCATTGATGAGATCGGCTACAAATGCCTGGTGTTTGGTTTTCCCTTCATGACGTTGGGCCTGATTGCTGGCTCGATTGTGGCCGAAGCCAGGTTCGGATCACGATATTTTGAAGATCCAAAGATCCTGTTATCCATCCTGATGTGGGCGGTGTACATGGTGCTGCTGTACACCCGTTGGAGCGCGGGATGGCGGGGGCGTCGGGCAGCGTATCTCGCGGCATTCGCTTTTGCCGCGGCAGTGTTGGCCTGGTCAGTAAATACCGGATGGCACAGGTTTATTACCCCATGAACTTTCAACTCATCGGCGTGAACCACAACAGTGCACCGGTGGAGGTGCGCGAGCGGCTGGCTATTCCGGAAACGCGATTGCCGGACGCCATCCGCCGCCTGGTTCAGCAGCCAGGAGTAGACGAGGGAATGGTGCTCTCCACCTGCAATCGAGTGGAATTGTTGACCAGCAGCAATCAGGGTAGCGATCTCCGCGGATTTCTTCCTCTGTACTTTGGCGTGAATCCGGATACGCTCAATTCTCATATCTATGAATTCAAGCAGCGCGATGCCGTGCGGCATGTCTTCCGTGTGGCTTCCAGTCTGGACTCCATGGTCGTCGGAGAGCCTCAGATTCTGGGACAAGTGAAAGAAGCCTATGCCATCGCGCGCGGTTTGGGTGCGGTACATTCTGCGCTGGATGTGCTGCTCTCCCGTGCGTTTGCCGTGGCCAAGCGAGTACGCACGGAGACCGCTATTGGAAGCTCCAGTGTCTCGATCGCCTCCGTGGCCGTGCAGTTGGCGCAAAAGATTTTTGGTTCTTTGAACCAGAGAACTGTGTACCTGGTGGGCGCGGGAAAGATGGCGGAATTGGCGGCGCGTCGCCTCATGGCCAGCGGCGTAGGCAAAATCCTTTTCAGCAATCGCACGCATGAACGCGCGGTGCAACTCAGCGAGGCATTTGGCGGCGACGCAGTGCCTTATGAGCAACTTCATGAAACAGCCGACCGCGCAGACATCGTCCTCACCTCCACGGGTGCAACCGGGTTTCTCTTCCGCCGCGAACACGGGGAGCGGTTCTTGGCCCGGCGACGCAATAGCCCCATGTTCTTCATTGATATCTCAGTGCCGCGTAATGTAGACCCAGGGATGGGCCGCCTGGATGGAATGTTTGTCTACGACATTGACGATCTTCAGGCAGTGGCTGCGGGGAACACGGCGGAGCGCCAGAAAGAAGCAGCGCGCGCCGAGCAAATTGTTGAGGTTGAGGTGGAACGGTTTGCCGTGCGCATCAAGACGCTGGCCGTGGTGCCGACCATCCTTTCTCTGCAAGAGCAGTGCGAAACCATACGCCAGGCCGAAATGGACCGCATTCGCGGCAAACTCGGACAGATTACTGCAGAACAGGAAGCTGCGATTGATACCCTGACGCGGGGCATCGTGAACAAGCTCCTCCATACGCCCATCACCACCTTGAAATCCAGCACGTCGGAACCTGAGGCGGCCACCATCCATGACATCATTCGGCGCATCTTCAACCTGAACACCAGAAAGCCAAATAAGTAATGGGGCACCTACGCATCGGTTCGCGCGGTTCACAACTGGCGCTGTGGCAGGCCAACTACGTTGCCAATTTGCTGCGATCGCAAGGTCACACCGTCGACATTCAGGTCATTAAGACCACGGGCGACAAGATCACTGACGTTGCCCTCTCTAAAGTCGGCACCAAAGGCATGTTCACCAAGGAAATTGAAGATGCACTGGCAGCAGGGCAGGTTGATCTTGCAGTTCATAGCCTGAAGGATGTGCCCACCGAGCTGCAACCGGAATTTGAGCTGGCGGCAATCATGAAGAGGGAAGACCCGCGAGATGCGTTTGTCTCGGTGAAATTCTCTGATCTGGCCAACCTTACCCAGGCAGCGCGCGTGGGCACCAGCAGCCTGCGCCGGCAATGCCAACTCAAGGTCCTGCGGCCGGATTTGCAGGTGATATCTTTGCGTGGCAACGTGGATACGCGGCTGCGCAAGTTGGAATCCGGCGAGTACGATGCCATCATTCTGGCCTCCGCCGGAGTACACCGCCTGGGCCTCGACGCGCATGTCCGCTATCGAATTCCTCCAGATCAGATGTGCCCGGCTGCGGGACAGGGAGCGCTGGGGATTGAGACTCGTAGCAACCATGGACGAATGCGCGACATCCTGAGTTTCCTGGATGATGCCGATGCACGCGCCACCACTGCCTGTGAACGGGCGCTGCTGCTGGGCCTGGGCGGAGGATGCCAGGTGCCGATTGGCGCATTAGCGGAAAAACAACCGGGAAAGCTGGTTTTGCGGGCCGTTGTGGGCCGTCCGGATGGAACTCAATTGTTGCGGGAACAAGCTGAAGGCCGTGATCCGGAAAAATTGGGCTCAGCAACCGCCGTGGCGCTACTGAAAAAAGGCGCCGAACGCATCCTGGCGGATGTTTATGGCAGGGAAGCGGCAGTGCCAACGCAACCTTAAAGAATTTGCGATTCGTGATTTGTGATTTGAAAAACAACCCACGAGCAACGGAAAACCGCGAGTTGGCGTGACAGTGATATTGAAATTCCGTGCCGGTTTCTAAATTCACAAATGACAAATCAGAAATCACAAATTCTGCATGACCGTCGCTGATAATCCGCTGAAAGGCTGGCGCATTCTGGTTACGCGGGCCAGCCACCAGGCTTTTCCCCTGTCTGAACCTCTTCGCCAGTTGGGCGCGACAGTAATCGAAATTCCCACCATCGAGATCAGGTCTACCGGCAACTATGCCGCATTGGAAAATGCGCTGTTAAAGATTGACCATTACGACACACTGATCCTTACCAGCGTGAACGGAGTTGAGATTTTCTTTGAACGCTACAACCGCATGGGGTTGCCGATTGCAGACATGCAACACCTGCGAGTGGTGGCTATAGGTCCGGCGACGGCAATGGCAATTCAGTCGGAGGGGCTTTCCGTTTCCATCGTGCCGGAAAAATATGTCGCCGAATCCGTGGTGGAAGCGCTGCGCGGAAAGATCTCTCAATGGAGCCGGGTGCTGATCGTGCGCGCCAAAGTGGCACGCGATGTCTTGCCCAATGAACTCCAGAAAATGGGCGCAAAGGTGGATGTAATCGAAGCCTACGAGACCGTGGTGCCCGAAGGCGCCAGGGAAAAACTGGGCCAAGTCTTCCGGGAGCCATCCTCCAAGCCCCATGTGATCACCTTCACCAGTTCATCCACCGCCACGAACTTCCTGGCTCTCCTGAGCCAAAGCGCGCCAGCGTTCCTCGAAAACGTGCATTTGGCCTCCATCGGCCCCGTCACCAGCGAGACTCTGCGGCAGGCAGGCTTTCCTCCCACCATTGAGGCCAACCAATACACAATGCCAGGGCTGGTGGAAGCAATCACCAACTATGTAAGCAGCACGGATCCCAATGAGAAACGTCTGCATCGGGTGAAATGACGCGCAACCGGAATTTAGCGGAAGAAAATCTCCTTAGACCTGTCTTGCAGCACGCTCTCATAGGAACGCAATGTGCCTGATATAGTCAATTCCTATTCGGTAATTTAACGATATAGGAAAGAATGCTAGTATAAGTACCTCTAACAGGAACTCAAGCTACCTTGTCCCGGGTTCCCATTTACAGGCGGCTAACACCCTTGAATTCTCTCCGCATTGATTTGCGGTCGGAGGATTCTCTGTTGGCCGCCTTCCAGTATTGCAGCAATCATTTTTTTCAGCATGTTAGTAAATATTGCATCCACACTTGGCCGGAGGGTTGTGCTTTTTCAGGAAGTCTGCCACGCGGGTGTACGCATCGATCTGGTTCTCTATTTTGGCGAAACCGTGTCCTTCATTGGCATAAATCTTCAGTTCAACCACGCCGTTGCGTTTTCTCACAGCGCTGGCCACTTGCTCTGATTCCGTGCTGGGGCAGCGCGGGTCATGGGCCCCGGCAAGGATCAACAAGGGAGCCTTGATCCGATCCACGAAATAGATAGGGGAGCGGTCCGTGTAGCGTTCTTTGTCTTTGATGGGATCGCCCATATTGGCCAGATCGTATTCCCGCAGCAGCGGGTCCTCGTTTTCAACTTCTGTAAACCAGTTCACGAAGGGGACGATGGGCACGCCCGCGGCCCAGAGATCCGGCGCTTTGGTTACCGCCATCATAGTGAGATAGCCACCGTAACTTCCACCCATGACTGCCACTTTCTTGGCATCAATGTATCCGGTCTTCTTCATCCATTCCGCCGCAGCAATCACGTCCTGCAGGTCGCCCCCGCCCATATCGAGCCGGTTGGCATCCATGAATTCCTTGCCGTATCCGGTTGATCCACGATAGTTAGGGGCAATGATGAAATAACCCTGGTTGACCAGGTATTGAATGTTGCGATTGAAGGAATTGACGGTCTGCGACGCCGGACCGCCGTGAATGTAGACAATGGCGGCATTTTGCCCGTTGCGTTCCGCGTTGTAAGGTATGTAGACATAAGCCGAGATTTCCCACTTGTTATCCTGGCTGGAGTAGTGCACCAGAAAGGGATCCACCATATCTTCACTGCGCAGGCCACCCACCAGCGAATGAGTGACCTGTTGCGGCTTCGCGGCGGCGAAGTGGTACGTCCAGAGGTCCGCCGGAGCCTTGGGGCCATTGTGATAGAAGAGGAGCCGGCCGCCATCGGGACTAAAAGCAGTATCAGTTCCCGCTAATGAATTCACTCCTTTAGGCAGAGGCAGCGACTGTGCTTTGTGAGTGAGTAAATCGTAGAGAAAAATGTCAGTATTGCCGTCGATGTTGGCGCTCCACGTGAGCCGTTTTCCATCGGGCGAAAAACTTCCCGCCGTCATCTTCCATTTTTCGCTGCTCAACCACGTAATTTTCCGGCTGGCGACATCCAGCAAGCCAACATTGTCATACCCATTCTGCGCGTTGGAGGTAATCAGCACAGTCTTTCCATCGGGAGAGATGTGGC
>DATDGH010000979.1:0-2025 GCA_036522215.1 Candidatus Angelobacter sp.
CAGATACCGCGGCTGCGACGCCGTACGAGTAGCAACCCGGCGGCAAGCACCAGCTCTTCGCTGAAGTAGAGCAGATCGAAGCTCCTGCCGTACAACGGCTCCGAAAGTTGGACGTATTGCCAAGGGATCACCACGAACAAATACAAAAACAACCACCAGGTCAGGAGTAGCACAAAATCGAGTGTCCTCGCGCGGATCACGTGATCCTCTTGCCTCTGATGCGGTTGAATCGCAACCGCCGCCATCATGGGCACAACGTGCAAGAAGAGAATTACGTCGCCAGCAAAGGGATTGGGCGCTTCATGCCGCAGGTAAACTTCAAAGTATGTCCACATCACCTGTGACGCTAGCCACGTCGCCAGGCCTAGCCCCATCAAAAGCCAGAACTGACGCCTTTTGCCGGATGTGGTCCTGACATTAGCAAGGAACGCAATCGTCGCAAGAAGCAGAACGACATTCTGGAGAATGTCTCCAAACGCTGTCAGGGCAAAGCTGCGGGGCACAACCAGTGAGAACACGACATATACACACACGAGTGTGCAGATGGCAATAGTCCACTTTCGCCCGTTACTGAGCGCAAAACTCCCCACGCATGAATTGTAGGGTTGTAAGAAAAAAGTAAAGGAGTACCGAGGTAACCAGGCGACCCAAGACTAAGGTGGGGGTAGTTTCGTTACGAAAGGGCCGCCGAAAAATGTTGCACAAAGCGGTAAACATCTCGAAATGAGTTGTATAGGGGAACGGCCGCAATTCGATAAGTATCCGGCTCGCGCCAGTCGCCAGACACGCCCTCGGCCAGCAACCTGTCACAAAGACCCCGCCCCGTCGTCAGGCGAATAGACAGCTGCGCTCCCCGTCGCTCCGGATCGCAAGGAGTAAGAATCGAGTACTTCCCGGCTTTCTCTCGCAGAAGAAATTCCATATAGCCCGTAAGCAAGACGCTTTTCTGTCGCAACTGCTCCATTCCAGCCTCTGAGAAGATTTCCATTGAGGCGCGCAAAGGAGCGAGGGCAAGGATTGGCGGATTGCTTAGTTGCCAGCCTTCCGCTCCGGCCATGGGATTGAAATCAGCTCCCATTTCAAATCGGGTTCGCTCATCATGCCCCCACCACCCGGCGTATCGCGGCACATTCCATGCATGGGAATGGCGCTCATGAACGAAACATCCCGCAACGCAACCGGGGCCTCCATTCAGATACTTGTAGCAGCACCATACCGCGAAGTCCGGTCCCCAGTCGTGCAAGCGTAAAGGGACATTCCCAACCGCGTGGGCGAGATCACAAGCAACAATGCATCCCTTGCGATGCCCAGCTCTCGTAATTTCCGCGATGTTGAAATACTGTCCCGTCGCGTAATTCACTCCGCCGAGAAGAATGAGAGCAATCGATTCTCCTTCCCGGTCGATCATCGACTCGATGTCCTCATCCCGGATGCAGGATTCGCCCTCTCGAGGAGTCAGCTCAATCAGGGATGTAGAAGGTTCGTAGTTGTGAAAGCGAATCTGCGACTTCACGGCGTATTGATCCGACGGGAAAGCTCCTCGCTCGATCAGAATCCTATGCCTTTGCGGAGTCGGGCGGTAGAACGATGCCATCATCAGATGCAGATTCACCGTCAAGGAATTCATGACCACCACTTCGACAGGCTCCGCGCCAACCAGAGTTGCAGCCTGCTCTGTCAAAAGCCTGTGATAGGGTATCCACGGACTCTTTGCGTAGAAGTGTCCCTCGACGCCAAGTCTGGCCCAGTCCTTCAGTTCCTGCTCTAGATATGTTTTGGCCGACTTGGGTTGGAGCCCCAGCGAATGCCCACAAAGATAGATACCCTCTTCACCGCTCTTGGTCGTCGGGATGTAGAAGCGGTCGCGGAAGTGAGCTAAACAATCGCGAGCATCCATAGTAGCCGCATACTGCTCTCCGATTTCAAAGGTCGGCGACCTCAATGCAGCTCCAGCGGACTCAGTTCGCTATGAACGAGCCTCTCCGTTTTTTTCCAATCGAGGTCTTCCATGCGCTCAATGTCCTC
>DATDGH010000980.1:0-13043 GCA_036522215.1 Candidatus Angelobacter sp.
GTGAGAAAATTTGCCAGCGTGGTGGACTGTCCCAGAGGCAGCCGCAGAGATTTAAGCTGTTCATCGATGGGCGCTACCGAGTTGTAGCCAACGCCGGTAATTTTGCCGCCATTCAGATCAAGGACGGTCAGCGACTTCAGCACGTCATTGAGTTGCGAACTGGTGAAATCAATCTTGATCTCCTGATCGCCACGGATGTGTCCGGTGTGCTCAAAATATCCCACGCCATTCTTGTAAAGTACTACGCGTCGGACGGGCAGCTTCTCCGTGGTTGTCTGAGTAAAAGCCGTCTGGGCAAGACCGGTTAGCAACACAAACAGCGGAACCAACGCAAAAAATATGCGGTATTTCACAGGCATTTCTCCTCTCATCCAGAAATAACCCCTGGGGACCCTGCAAGGGAACGCTTGCCCGACGGCTTTTTTGCGGCTGAAATGCCGACCTGGTGCTACGCCTCCCGTAATTCCAGCCCATCCTGTCAATGCCGATGAAACCTTCACTGGCGGCGAATTCAACAACGCCGCCAGGCAGCAGATATTTGGGTAATGCAGGAAAACAGAGCAAATCATGGGAGGCAGCGGCATAAATAAGCCCTTTTTTCACGGCTTATCTTCACTTCTCCCTGATGGTTAGACACCGATGGTTTCCGGAGAGGACGTGGTCAGAGCGGGATTTCTTGCGGCGTTTGCCGCAAAACAGGGAGCGCCCTCCATACAGTGGGAAGAGAAGGGCTGGAAGCATTACGAAAGGCCTGTTCCAAGGGTTGCCCGCCAGTTTCCCCTTTAGTACGAATAACTTATTCGCAATCGCACCAGCTCTGGTTTACAATCTGCCATCCAAGTAAAGGCTGCAATTTCGGACGAATTAGTGGAGCAGACAACGTGAAGGCCAAAAACACTCTTTTGACTTTCTTTGCCGTCATCTTGATGGCGCTATTGGTCACAACCCCGGCCTCAGCCGTCAACCGTTCTACGCGCTACCATCACCGGCACGGCCATTTGCGCCGCGTGGCCTGGAACCCGGTTCTTAAAGGCTCCTATGAGTCCATGCTCCGCCAGAATGAGGTAATTGACCGCCTGCAACTGCCACGCATCGCCGATCAGGCCCAACTGGAAGAGCTGGAACGGACGCACGAACTGGTCGAGATCCAGGAAACTCAAGCGCTCCACATCAGTCCGGCCATCCTCCCTGACAAGCGTTATTGCCGCCCATGGACCAACCAGTTTCTTGAAGACATGAGCGTT
Source organism: Candidatus Angelobacter sp. (assembly GCA_036522215.1). GTDB lineage: Bacteria > Acidobacteriota > Terriglobia > Terriglobales > Acidobacteriaceae > Angelobacter. The sequence continues at coordinate 1,245 of DATDGH010000980.1, forward strand.
GCTTACCACAAGGAATTCGGAGTGCCGCTACAGGTGAACTCAGCCGTTCGCACTATGGAACAGCAGCAGAAACTCCGCCGCCACAATCGCAATGCGGCGCCGGAGATCGGCGAGGTCTCCAGCTCCCACTTGGCTGGCATCACCGTTGATCTCGCTCGCCGAGGCCTGACTCGAGCGCAGCACCAGTGGATGGAAGATTATCTGAAGAATTTACGGGACGCGGGAATGATCGAGGCCGCTGAAGAGCGGCGGCAGAAGTGCTTCCACATTGCGGTCTCTGACCGCTACACAGAGTGGAGAGAGGCAAGGACGGTGGCTGATAAACTTGTACAGGAATGAAGCCACCACGCCTGCTCATCTTTTTTGCTCTTTTCTCAACCCTAACTCTCGCCCAGCAGAAGCAGCCTTTAAAAAAGGCTGATTCGCCCCAGGCCATCCACCAGTCGGCCATCATTATTGATACCCACGCCGATACGCCACAGCGCTTTCTCGATGAACATTTTGACCTTGGCCAGGATACCCCTGTCTCCGAGGGCCACGAAGACCTGGGAAAGATCAGGCAAGGTAATCTGGCGGCGGAGTTTTTCTCCATCTGGGTTGAGCCAGAGTTCAAAGGCCACTATGCCAGGCGTGCCCTGGACTTGATTGACAGCGTCTACCAGCAGGCCGCGCTTCATCCCGACAAAATGACCATGGCCTTTACCGCGGCAGACATGGTGCGCGCCCACCAGCAGCACAAGTTCGCCGCCCTGATGGGTATCGAAGGTGGCCACGCCATCGAAAACGATATTCGTGTGCTGCGCGAGTTTTACCGCCTCGGCGTGCGCTACATGACCTTGACCTGGTCCAACACTAACGAGTGGGGCGACTCCTCCGGCGATATTGACGATCCCAAGGTAGAGCACCACAAAGGCCTCACAGATTTTGGCAAGGACGTAGTGCGCGAGATGAACCGCCTGGGAATGATCGTGGACATCTCCCACGTCTCCGACGCAACTTTCTTCCAGGCCCTGACCATCAGCCGTGCGCCAGTTATAGCCTCGCACTCGTCATCACGCGCGTTGACCAACCACCCTCGCAACATGACGGACGACATGCTGCGCGCCGTGGCCATCAACAACGGCGTAGTCATGGTGAATTTCTATTCAGCCTTCGTGGATGAAGATTATCGGAAAGCTTCCTTTGATCCGGATAAGATCAAGCAGCGTGATGACGAAGTTGAAGCCTTCAAGAAATCCCACGCCCACGCCGATAGCAGCCCTGTAACCTATGCCGAATACGCCGCCATCGAAAAGAAATGGGCCGAGCAGTTCCCCCGCCCTCCGCTCAAATCGCTGATTGACCACATTGATCACATCGCCAAAGTCGCGGGAATCGATCACGTGGGCCTGGGCTCAGACTTCGATGGCGTGACCTCCCTGCCGCAAGGAATCGATTCAGTAGCGGACCTGCCGAAAATAACTCAGGCCTTATATGAACGCGGCTATACCCGCCCCCAGATCCACAAAATCCTGGGTGGCAATTTTCTGCGAGTCATGCGCCAGGTGGAAGCCACAGCCCGCGAGATCCAGGCAGAAAACAAAGAGTCAGACGCACTGACTTTCTACGAGATTGAGTTAATGCTGGGCAACTACGTGACCCAGGCCCATCTTCTGGACGTAATCCACGAACACGGCGTAAATTTCGACCTGACCCCAGACCGCCGCGAAAAACTAAAATCCGAAAAAGCCAGCGACGAAGTGCTGGACGCAATCGCAAAGGCGAAACGGTAGGAAGGGCCCTCGCAGGCTCGTCGACACAAAAACAACAAAAATATTGCTATTTTTGCAGCCAAGGGCAAGAACCAAGGGCTGCTACTTCCCCGCCTTCCTGATGTAGATGTTCCCATTGAAACCCTTGAACCGGATTTCCGGGCCGCCGCCGTTGAGTTTTGCATGGACTGTTTTGTCGATTCTTACGCGGAAATGGCCGCCCTTGCCGCGCTCGTCTTCCACCGTCTGTTGTGGCGCCTCAGGCTGCAGCTGGATGTCGAAATCACTGTAAATTTCGCCGTTGTCTGTGCGCATGCTGAGGTCAGCCTTGATGTCCGGCGGAAAGGTCACGTCAATATCGCCGTTCAGCGAGCTGAAGGCCATGGATTTCTGCGGATCCACGCGGTCCAGGCTGACCTTCACGCGGCCATTCAAGGCGGAGACTACGGCGCTGCCGGCAACGTGGTTCAACGTCACCTGGCCATTCAGGTCGTTGATATCTATTTCGCCGTCCACATCGCTGACCACAATATTGCCGTCATTCACGGTGCGCAGCGAGAGCGACGTCTTGCGCGGAACGGTGATGGTCAGGTCGATTGTCCGCTGGATGGCGTCCACGCGAACGACTACCTCATTGTTGTCTGCATCAACCGAGAGACCGGTGGCCGTCTGCGGGATCCTGTGCATGCCCCCGCCTTCGTTCTCTGATCTCTCCGATCGCTCTGATCGCTCTGACCCGCGAACGTGCGCCTCCACGATGACTTCTTTGCCGTCGTTGCCCTTGACGGTAACGCTGCCGTTGAGCAGGTGGGCCTTGACTGACGCTGGCCGCGACGGATCGGTCAGAGTGTAGGCCACGCGATCACTGCTGGCGGCCTCCGCCCATCCCCACGGAGCGGCCAGAATCACAGCCGCAATGGCTACATGCTTGAGAAGAGAACGAAACATAAAATGCCTGCACGAATTAGTCATGACGCTCCAGTATGCGAATGCTTCCATTGAGATTTTCTGCTTTAATCTGCGGGCCGCCGGAGCCGATGCGGCCTCCGGTAAAACGGTCGGCGTGGAACACAAATCTTCCATCACGATGCTCCGGCTGGCTCACCTGTCCCGGCAGCGCGGTCATGGGAAAGTCGGTGAAGATGCCGCCGTTCATGGTCTTGAAACGAAAATCCGCCGAGAGGTTCCGGGCAAAATACAGGTCGATGCTGCCGTTGATGGAAGCAAAGTCGGAGTTTTCCCGCGGATTTTCGCGGAACGTAACCTTGACGCTGCCGTTCACCGTGCGCACGCTGCCCGATCCGGCCACATTGTCCATCTCTATCCCGCCATTCACGTTGCGCACCGAGTAGTTGCCGGTGACGTCCTTCACTTGAACGTGGCCGCCGTTCACGGTCTTCAGCCTGAGGGCAATGTTGCGCGGCACCTGAATCTGAAAATCCATGCGCACGGAATAGCCCGGATGCCGCTCCGACTGACCGCAGCCGTCACCACAGTTGCCGCAGCAATTGCAGCGAAACGGCCCGTTCACATAGAGCTTCAGCGCGCCGCCTTCCTGGGTGATATCGAGCGTGACCTCCTTGCGCGCTTTCTCCAGTTTGTCTTGGCTTTCCGCGCGCAGCGTCTTGTTGACCACCACCTGCACCTCGTCCGTCTGGCTGCCGGTGACTTCAACGAAGCCGGTCACATTGTCAATCTCGAGCGACCGCTCTCCCGCCGGCAAGGGAAACGATTTGCGAATCGTCTCCTGGTCTTTCACCGTTTGCGACGAGTCCCAACTATCGTCATCGTGCAGGAAGAAGGAGCGATGCCCCACCACCTGCCCTCGTGCGCTGCCACCCAGCACCAGGAACAGAACGGCCAACAACGAAAATGCAATCCAGAGATAGAAACGTGCGCTACGCATAATCTCAACTCCTAAAGGCTCTTGGCTCTTGGCTGGTTGAGCACTCAGCACCCAGCCCAAATATTTTCGGCCATATGATTCTCAATTTCCCGATATCCCGATTAAGTAAGCTGTCTAATTCCCCACTGGGCGCACTGGCGAACTGTCGGGTTCACGCTCGGGTCCTGCTCAAACTTCCTGAGCTGTTCGACTACGCTGGAATCTTTCAGATCGACCATCAGGTCAATCAGGGCCACCTGCACCAGTGGCGACTGCTGGGTTTGCAGCGCCTCCACCAGTCCCTTCCGTACCTCGGGCTGGCTGTGGTAGCGGCCCAGGGCGTCTACGGCGGCCAGGCGCACATCCACGCTGTTGTCTGAATGCAGTGTGTGCATCAGAGCCGCCAGCACCTTGGGATCAGCGTGCTGCTCAGACATGCTCCATGCAGTGGCTTGCGCGATCGCCTGAAGTCGTTCACTGGCTGACTGCTGTTGCAACAGTGAGATGGTTACCAGGCGGTGCATATCAGCGAGTTCGGATTGCAGCTTGGCCATCTGCGTATCGGCCGGATTGGGCGAATTCACAGACCGGCCGGCAACAAAGCCAACTACCAGCAACAGCACCGCCCAGGCCAGCCCGGCGGCGGGCATCCGTAGCCACCCACCGCTCAGGAAGCCGCGGAGCAGGCTGGGTCTCTCTTGAACCGGTTGTCGCTGTTCCCCTCGGCCTTCCTGGTAGGCATTCAGCATGGCTTTGAAGCGGGCGCGCAATTCAGGTCCCGGCTGCTCTTCCGGCAAAAGTGCCAGCTTTTGCCAAAGCGCAATCTCTTCCCTGCACTGATCGCAACCCTGCAAATGGCTTTCAACCAGATTGCGTTGCTCACGGTTCAGGCTCTCTTGCAGATAGTCCGGCAGCAGCTCTGCAATTTGTTCACAGTTCATTGCTTAACTCCCAATCGTTCCTTCAAGGCTTGTTCCCGTTTTGGGTCGCACATTTTCCGGACGGTGAAACAGCTCGCGCAGCTCCAGCAGGGCGCGGTGTACCTTGGTCTTAACTGTATTCACCTCGCATCCCAGAAGCTGCGCGATCTCTTCATACTTGAGTCCCTGAAAACGGCTCAGGATCAACACTTCTTTCTTTTCTTCAGGCATCTGCAGCAGTGCCCGGTAAAGCATCTCTGTCTCCTGCTTTTGCTGCGCCGAGTCGCCCGGCAGGACTGCCGGCTCCATCTCCGGCTCCCAGCCAACCTCGGGACGCTGCCTGCGGAAAGAATCCACGCGGGCATTACGCGCGATCTGGTACATCCAGGCGCGGAAGGGCGTGCCCGGACGGTAGCTCTGGCGATATTTCAGGATCCGGAAAAAGACCTCCTGCACGAGGTCTTCGCTTGTGGTCCGGTTTCCCGTCAGCTTGTAGAAAAAGTTGAATAACGGCATCTGATAGCGGTCAAACAACACGCCTAGCATCTCGCCTACGCCACTGCGTACCTGCGACATCAGCTCCTCATCGGGCAGCAACTTTGTCATCGGGCCTTTGCTTTGCCGTGGCCTTTCCGGCGGTTGTTTTCTTGCCTTTCCAACCCTGAATACTGAGCAGGCGGAAAAAGGTTCCGAGGAATCGGGGGATCCGGTGATCGGGTAATCTGGTGATCGGATCACCGATTCTTCCCTATAGCGTGCTTTACATCCTGGTTCAGTCCATTTCTAATATGAGGTTTACGTTTTTATCGGGAGAAACGCATGCTCCAACGCCTTGCTTTAACTCTGCTGACCTGTAGTCTGGCCGTAGCTGCTACGGGACAGACGAAAAGTCCGTCTACAGCTCCGGCCAAACGCAAAACTGCTTCCAAGACGGCGACCGCAACACCCGGCCCGCCGCCTACGGCGATCATTCATACTACCGCCGGAGACCTGAAGTGCGAGCTTTTCCCCGACAAGGCCCCCAAGACGGTAGAGAACTTTGTCAGCCTCGCCATGGGGACCAAGGACTGGAAGAATCCTTTTAATGGTCAGGAGCAACATGACAAACCGCTCTATGATGGCGTGATCTTTCATCGCGTGATTCCCGGCTTCATGATTCAGGGCGGCGATCCGATAGGTACAGGCACCGGCAACCCAGGCTATACATTTGAAGACGAGCTTTTGCCCGACCTGCTATTTGATAAACCAGGCCGTCTGGCCATGGCCAACGCAGGCCCCAATACTAACGGATCACAGTTTTTTATCACGGAGAAAGAACAGCCGGCTCTGAATCCTTGCCTCAATGATGCCGGATGCAACAGAGGCGGCCGCATGGTGTCTAAGGGAACCGGTTACACCATCTTTGGCCAGTGTGACGATGCGACGGTTGAACTGGTAAAAAAGATCGCGCAGGGCCCGTGTCGCGGCCAGATCTGTGATGGAGGAAATTCACGCGCGGACAATCCAGTGAAGATCAGCCACATTGAAATCCTCAATCCGCCCAAACCGGCTAAGCCCCCGGTCAAGCATCCGACAAAGAAGAAAACTGCAGCAACGAAGACGTCACAATGAGATTTCAGATTTGAAATTTGAAATTTGAAATTCTTCTTCATTGAATTTATCTAAAAGGAAAAAACATGTCTCGTCAGCCTGGAACTTACGCAACTCTAAACACCTCAGAGGGAAAAATTGTCTGCCGCCTGTTTGAAAAAGAGGCGTCCAACACGGTGAAGAACTTTACTGACCTGGCCGAAGGTAAGCGTGAATGGAAGGATTCAGTGAGCGGCAAAGGCGGTTCCGGCCCGCTGTATTCCGGAACAATTTTTCATCGCGTGATTCCCAACTTCATGATTCAGGCTGGAGATCCCAGCGGCACCGGCATGGGCGGTCCCGGCTACAAGTTCCAGGATGAAACCAAGGGATCGCCGCACAAGTTCGATAAAAAGGGCAAACTGGCAATGGCAAATTCTGGTCCTAACACCAACGGCTCGCAATTCTTTGTCACGGTAGCGCCCACGCCATGGCTCACCGGGAACCACACTATCTTCGGCGAAGTGATAGAGGGTCAGGATGTAGCCGACAAAATCGCCAATGTGCCCCGTGGGCGGCAGGACAAACCCAATAAAGATGTGGTGCTACAATCGGTCACAATTGAACGAATCTGAAGGCCTTGCGGAGTCTCTTGAGTGGAGCCAGCTAAGCTCGCGATATTTCTGTTGTTTTTCGTAGCATTTATTGTCATCACGCGAAGAATGTTTTCTGGTGGACCGTCCATCTCCCCGTATGCTCCACCTGAGGCTCCGCCTGATGGCTGGCAAGACTACTCAGGAGAGCAGCCCGCGGTGATTGGGGCTGAGCTGCCCTTTCCCGTCAGAGTTCCGCCGCTCGAGCGCCTTCCGGACGGCCGGTACAATCGCCCCAAAGTTCTCAACTACTATTTCTCCAATCTTGATCTGAAGCGTGGTCCGGAGAACCCCAGGTCATTCTGCGACCAGTTGTTTATTCAATTTGAAGCACCAGAGACGGGAGCGCAGTGGACTAGCGAATACATCGTGGCAACCCCTTTCGGTTTGCAAGCTCTCATTGACGAAACCGGCCAAAATCTGGCTTTTGATGGGACCGTCATCGTGGTTCCCCGCTGGGACATAGCAGAGATTTTGAAGACAGTTCTCGACGATGTGATAGAAAAATACGCGGCCCCAGATGATCGAGAAGCAAGCGCCTCGGATAGTTCAAGAAGGTATTGGGGGTGACGTTGTTATGCCGGCGGTTACGACAACTCTGTTTCTCGTTGTGATGGCAACTGTGTGGCCCTGTCCGAGAATTTGGTAATTGGGTAAATTGGTAATTTGGCAATTGAAAATCAAATCAAAATCTCCCATGCGAAACGGGATATTTAGCACGCACTACCACCAAAGCAGTTGAGACGGTGCGGAGCACAGTCTGTACAACCGTGATCATAGTCCAAGCTGCACCTTCGCTCGAATAGAACTTTCGCGAAAAGCCGAGGGCCGTCTTGCCCTACACCCCAATTACCTTCACCAGTTCCGCCACGGCGTCAGCGCTCTTGTGCAGGGCTGCTTGTTCCTCGTCAGTCAGCTTGATTTCGATGATCTTTTCCAGCCCGTTTGCGCCGAGCTTGCAGGGTACGCCAACGAACAGGCCTTTAATCCCGTATTCCCCTTCCAGATAGATGGCGCAGGGCAGGATCTTCTTTTTGTCCTTCAGGATGGCTTCAACCATTTCTGTGGTCGCGGCAGACGGGGCATAGTAGGCGCTGCCGGTCTTCAGATATTTCACGATCTCAGCGCCGCCGTCGCGCGTGCGCTGCACAATGGCATCCAGCCGGTCTTTGGCGATCAGTTCAGTAATGGGAATGCCGGCGACAGTGGAATATCGCGGCAAAGGGACCATGGTATCCCCGTGGCCGCCGAGCACGAATGCGGTCACGTTCTCCACACTCACATTCAGCTCCTCGGCAATGAAGGTGCGGAAGCGGGCAGAGTCAAGTATTCCGGCCATGCCGATCACGCGATTGCGGGAGAATTTGCTGAGCTTGTATGCGGCCTGGGCCATGGCATCCAGTGGGTTGGAAACCACAACCAGGATGCAATTGGGCGAATGGGCGACCACCTTGCCCACCACGTCCTGCATGATCTTGAAATTCGTATTCAGCAGATCGTCGCGGCTCATGCCCGGCTTGCGTGCTACTCCGGCAGTAATCACCACAATGTCAGAGTTGGCGGTGTCCGCATAATCATTGGTGCCCAGCACTTTCACGTCGCGCTTTTCGATGGGCATGGCTTCCAGCAAATCCAGGCCTTTGCCCTGGGGAATTCCGTCGAGCACGTCAATCAGCACAACGTTTGCCAGCTCTTTTGACGCGATCCAGTGGGCTGCTGTGGCTCCAACATTTCCGCTGCCTACAATCGTGACTTTTTTACGCATTTCTTCTTACCCTCAGGGGCTAAAGCCCGAATTATTTTTGGCTTCTGACGGCACGGCTGAAGCCGTGCCCTTTCAAAGCCTATTGTTGAAACACTTCTAAACTAAACCGCGGTCTTTTTGCGCCGGTCGACCATGTTGTCCAGAATGAAGCCGGCAAATTCGCTGGTCTTGACCTTGGTCGCTCCCGGCAACAGGCGCTCAAAATCATAAGTGACTCGTTTCTGCATGATGGTGGCTTCCAGTGAAGTCTCAATCATCCGCGCCGCTTCTGACCATCCCATGTAATCCAGCATCATGACGCCGGAAAGAATCACCGAACCGGGATTGATCACATCCTTGTCTGCGTACTTGGGTGCAGTACCATGGGTGGCCTCAAAGATCGCGTGCTGGTCGCCGACGTTGGCGCCCGGAGCAATTCCCAGCCCGCCGACCTGCGCTGCACAAGCATCCGACAGGTAGTCTCCATTCAGGTTAGGCGTGGCCAGCACATCGTATTCCGCCGGCCGCGTGATCACCTGCTGGAAGATGGAGTCGGCAATGCGATCGTTTACCATCAGCTTCTTTTTCCACGCTCCATTGCCGTGCGTCTTTCCTATCGACTCGAGCACATTCCGAACTTCCGCATAGAGTTCCTGCTTGAATTTTTCCGAAGCAAACTCCAGGCCGGGCTCAACCATGGCCGCATTCGCTTCCACGCTCAAGTTCGGATTCTTGTCCTTGTTGTCCAGAATCCAGCTTTCACGCTCGGTCACGATGTCCTGGCGAAACTCTTCGCAAGCCAGCTCGTACCCCCACTCGCGGAATGCGCCTTCAGTAAATTTCTGGATGTTGCCCTTATGAACCAGCGTTACGGAGCGGCGCTTCTTTGCCAGCGCATCCCGGATGGCCATCCGCACCAGCCTTTTGGTGCCAAAGATCGAGATGGGCTTGATGCCCACTCCGGAATCTTCACGAATGTGTTTCTTGGTGCCCTTCAGCATCTGGTTGTTGAGGAAGTCGATCAGGGCCTTGGCTTCAGGAGTGCCCTCTCGCCACTCGATGCCGATATAAACATCTTCAGTGTTCTCGCGGAAGATGATCACATCGAGCTGTTCCGGATGTGTTACCGGCGACGGAACTCCCTGGTAGTAACGGACCGGACGAATACAGCTATAGAGGTCGAGCACCTGCCGCAAGGTAACGTTCAAGGACCGTATGCCGCCGCCGACAGGGGTTGTGAGGGGGCCTTTAATGGCGATGTGCAGATCGCGAATTGCGTCCACTGTCTCCAGCGGAAGCCAATCGCCAAACTTTGCGAAGGCCTTTTCTCCGGCAAATACTTCGTACCAGTGAATCTGTCGCTTTCCGCCATAGGCTCGCTCAATTGCGCCCTCAAAGACGCGAACAGAAGCCGCCCAGATGTCCCGGCCAGTACCGTCGCCCTCGATGTAAGGAATGATGGGATTGTCTGGAATCTCCAGTTTTCCGCCGCTGAATGTGATGGGCGCGCCACCCTTAGGAAGCGCGACTCCATTGTATGAAGGCATGTGGTTCCCTCGCACAGATCAAGATCCAATTCAATAATGCAAACTTTCTAAATTATCATCCGTGACGCAGATCACGCAATTCCATCGGGGCATCGGGTCGTCGGGTGATTGGAGACTTTCGTTTGGCGCACTTCTTCCCTGGGACCCTTGATTTCTCTTAGGTATTAAAAATCCTTACAAAAGCCTCTCTCACCTTGATGGCGGTTAAATCCAGTTCCGCCTGGAGGTCGTGGCCGCTGGGGCGATTGAGAATCCGCTTGACCAGATTTTCCGTAGCTTGGCGAGCGTGTTCGGCTGCTGGTAGTTCGGGACGGGCACGTCCGGTTACCAGCCGGACAGCATGATCGGCCGTGCGGTAAAGGCGGGCAGCGTCACGCAATCCGTTGGTGGTTTCCCGATCAAGAATACCGGCTTCGTGAAGGCGTTGCAGGCGGACGTCAGTGCTTTCCGCTGCGATCTGTGCTTTTCTCAGCATGAGATAGGCGGCCAGGAAGTCGATATCGTAGAATCCGCCGCGGGCCAGCTTGAAGCTCCTGGCAAAACGGTTGGATCTCTCTTGCCTGGTTCGCATCTCCGTAGCGTCCTGGGCAAAGTTTGGTTGGGAACCCAGGCGCGCGATTTGACGGTGAACTGATGGCAACACCTGGCCGACGATGTCCTTGAGGCCGGCGACAAAGCGCAGCTTAGTGTAAGTGAGCGCCTCCCATGGCTTTGCCTCTTCTGTCAGATACCTTTCCAGCTCTTCCGGCGTCACTACCAGTTCGCCTTCACCCCCATGTGGACGCAAGCGTGCGTCTACGGCAAAGATCGTTCCTTCCTTGGTGTAGGCCGCCAGCGCATGCATCAATCTCTCAGCCGTGGCGCGGGCATCGTCACCATTCGCCGATTGTGGGCGGACGAAAAGCAAGTCGGCATCTGAGGCAACATCAAACTCATCCGTGCCCAGGCGTCCTAAGGCAAAGACTGCCAGCGTTTCTGCGCCTCCGGCTACGCCCAGCGCGCATTGGATGGCAGCATCGGCAATGCGAGTATTCTCGTGCATGGATTCGTAAGCCGAGCGGCTATAAAGGACGTCACTTGAGCCACTGGCAAAGGCGTATCTGCGAAAATTCCGGCGCATCACTGCCAGTTTCTCTCCCGCGTCGTGGGCATCCGCTACCGTGCTGAACAGCTCCTCCGGCTCTTCTTCGAACAGTGAAAGCGCTGCAGTGTTCGGCAGGCGATTGAGGACGCCTATGACATCCGGGTGGCGCACAAGGATGTCGGTGAGATAGTCGCTGCTCTCCAGAAGTGCGACGGCCCGTTCCACGGCACGGGGATTCTCCACCAAGGTGTTGTAACGCTCAGCGCTGGTCATGGCCGAACTGATGAACTTGTGCAGGTTTCGCCTGGCGTGCAGGCCCAACTCGGGCCGGGTGGCAATTGCATGCAATGCAGGCCCGTCCACCGCAATGCGCTGCAATACCTGGTCGAAGGATAGCTCGCGGACTGCGCCCGCAGGCGCGAACGTGAGACGAAATGTATCCACGCCTTCCTTTTCAATCTGCCGTTGGCGGTGGATGATGCGTTCGTAAATCTCCGCCACAGAGGCCATGCGCGCCTTAATCGCGAAAAGGAACGCGGTGACATTCTCGTGACCGGCGTTGCGATCCACGGCGCGCTCCAGGATTTGCAACTCCTCCACGTCGGCGGGCAGCCGATGGAGCTGCTGCGCCCGCTGCAACTGCAGG
>DATDGH010000981.1:0-14275 GCA_036522215.1 Candidatus Angelobacter sp.
GTAGAAAATCTGACGGAAACCGAAGCCTTTGCGCTCGGCTTTTTCCGGTTGAGGACACCAGCTCAAGCGCGCCAAGGCGGGCGGCGGGATGGGATTTGCGGAATCCACATGGGCCTCAGGCTCGCGGAAGGAGCTCACACGCATGAAGTACTTCATGACAAACTCGCGTATTTGCATCCAGATCCATTCGGTGGAATCCTTCCGCAGGGCTGCCGGAGAACGTACCTGGTCGTAAAACATTTCCTGCACATTGCCCATTACTGGCATCATCGAGCCCGCAACCGGCGCTTCTCCGTAGAAGCCAAAGCTGCGGTTGGGACGATTAAAGCTGCGTTCCAGTGGAAACTGGTTTTCCGGGCCACCCTTGCTCTCGACTTCTCTCCACCAGTGCAATAGATCCAATCCCTTGGAGAGATATACAGGCACCCGAGGCAATACCAATGCATCGGCTTCCATTTCCGGCGTGCGGGGAGCGGCCATTTGCGGACTATTGACGACCTGCTGGGATGCGATTGGAGTTTCCCCTTTCAGAAGTTTGCACGTCGCCGTATGGAACCTAAATCACTGATGTAGACAGGTTTACAGATCAAATTTGCAATTGGCTCCTGGCGCATGAGGGGTTTGCAAACGTAGTTACCGGAGCCCTGAAAAGGTCCTGAGACTGGCCAGCGGGCGATGGCGAAACAGCTCACCTGTTCCATTCACGCTACCTTGTCGAAATTGCAAGGCAGCTTCGGCACGACTGCGAATTTGTGTTTCCCAGAGCTGGCGCAAATTCGGACCTGCTCCATCCAGTTGATACTTGAGAAGATTGGCGACCGAAGTATCACTAGGCGCACAATTCAGCCAGATCACGAGAGCTGAAAAGATGCCATTAGCAAAGGCATCGTCCGCAGCCAGCCGTTCTCCATGCCGTTCTAAAAAGGAGACAAGGATGGCCGGATGGCGAATATTTACCAGAGTCGCGGCCCAGGTGAATCCGGCCACGGCATTTCGGCGGGCGATGTCATTGGGCGGTTCCTGCAAGCACATCTCGTATCCCTGCCAGGGCGTGCTCAAATAAGGCAGAAAATTGGCGGGCGCGAAGTAGAGGCCGCGACCCACTCCATGCCAGAAGTATTCGAATAGCTCTTGACTGGTCTGCCAGAGGTGTTGGCTTAGAGATGGCGTTGATTCAGGGTAAAGATTTCGGACCACCAGGCCAAGAGCTTCGATGGTTGCTCCCAGAAATTGAGGGCTGGCATTATCTCGGCAAAGTTGTACGAACACCTCCGCGGTAGTAGCGCTGTCCTGACGGCGCGCCATGACTGTCTCGGCCAGGGCGAGTCCCATGCCGGCGTGAAGTGGGACCATACTTTCCGGCGGCAGGCTTTGTATGGCATCCTGGCCGAGAATGCGGCCGGACATATTACCGGCGATCAGCAATTGGGTGTAGTAGTGTCCCAAGCCCTCGGTGGCCCACGGAGAAAAAAAAGGCCCCAATGCTGACGCCTTGGTGATCATTTCCCCCAGGCTAAGAGGCATCTTGGGCGAGATACCCAGCACCAGATCGACATGCTCAAACAAGTGGAAAGCCTGCAGTTTGTTTTGAAACTGCTGCCACACTAGCTTGTCACCCGATTCCGGCAGAATGAATTTGAGAGCGTCAACTGACTGAAGGACCAAGTCAAAGGCGGTCTTCATCATGTAACGAGGCATGAAGGAATTCAGGCTGAGGGCATCACGAAGAAGACCAGTCACGATTGCCGGAGATGAAAGATTCTGGTCCACGTGCACGGCCCAATAGCCAGCGACCCGTTGTCATCGGCACGCATCAATCAATCTCTCAACCTCTCTGCACGAGTTATCCGGCTCTATCAGGCATGTCGATACTTGCCATCAGGATCATTGACGCGCAGCACGTAGAGTGTGGAGAGTGCATGCGGTGCGACACCCACAACAGAATTATCCGCCATCAATCCCTGCATACCCTCAAATAACCCGCTGCCTTTTACGATAGGGCCGACGCCGCCAAAACGCAAAGCTTTTTGTCCGGGCGCGCCGACGAGCGTTAAGTTGAAGGTCCGCCCTTCGCCGCCATCGGCCTCAACGACGCCGACGTCACGGCCCTGCTGATCAGTGAAGGCGTACTGGTTATAACTCTTGAAGGGAATGGGCGAGAGCGCTGTTCCGGGTGCTCCTGGATTTAAAAGATTAAAAAGAATTTTTGCCGACATGTTTCCGATCGTCGGCCCAAAGCTGATCACACTGCGTGGTCCTCCGCGCCCGCGGTCAGCAGAATCGATCAAGACTTGTCTTAACTGCTGGTGCACATTCAAGCCGGCGACCTGGCCGTCCGGCCCAATGTTGTATTCGGTTTTTTGGTTGCGGTTCTTCTTTTGACCACGAAACATCAGGTAGGTAATTCCCGGCTCCGGCTCCGGACCAGGATCTAAGGATGGCAAAGAGTTTTCCGTACGAAGATTTCCATCCGGATCGACAACCCGGCACAAGACGTTGCCCCTAAAACCCTCCTGCGGCGAGAGAGTGCCGCAGTAAGTGTAGGTCCCCTCGTGACCTTTGAACTTACCGAACCCCTCCAGAATACTACCCACGGCTCCGGCCAGAAGCTGAGTCTGGCCATTGACATGAGTCGGGTAGGTGCGGCCCGTTCCAAATCCGCGGAACCCATCTCTCCCGTTTTCAAATCTGCAAATGGAATCGAGCATCACAAAGCGCTGGGAACGCGAAGAATCAAAAGCTATCTCCGGCACTTCTCGAGTTGGCAATGCGGGAAATCCATCCGGCGCGAACATCCAGCGGTGCTCAAAACGCGCGACCTGCTCGCCTATTGTATTGCTGGTAGAGACGTGGCTCCGCGTGGGCGGTTGCATCACAATGCTGAAACGGTGGAGATGCTCTTTTACCTTCAGCCCAATCACACCGCCGAATCCCTCACGGCCCAGAATCGGTTCTGAGTGGCCCCCGGCGGGAATCGAAAACATATTTTGGTATGCCGCTTCATCCAGCAGATGCACGACTGTGTCGAAAGGATAGGTTTCAGCATTGATGTCCGGCAACGCTGCCGGTGGAGGCGCGCCCCCGCCGGCAGGAGCGCTCAACGGCTGTTGTGAATTACGATCGCTCATCTCAGGCCACTCCTTGTCTCACTGTTTTGTGAGCAGCTCGTTTTTCATCTTCAGAATTCGTCCCGCGAATTCAGCCGAACATTTCTGGAAGTTAAAGTTGATGTGCAGGGCGTACACACAAAAGTATGTCTTGCCTCCCTCATTCAGAACAAAGTCAATGGAGACGATAAGCTGGTCTTTGGTGACGATCTGGGGCGGCTGAATGGGCAGCGGTCCTATGGTCTGGGTAAAATCCGGGTTGAGCATCTGGTTGAACCACAGCAGCTTGCCATTCATCTCGTTGCCCCAGGAGCGCAGTTGGTTATCGTGGTTCTCGCGATAAGAGCTCCAGGTGAGGAAGCCCAGGTCTTTGGTCCACGCATTGAAAATCAGGTCTACCTGGGTTTGAGAAAGGGCCTTCCAAATCGCCATGTTGTCATAGGGATCTATAAGGTGGTAATTGGAACCCGTAACTTTCTGCTGGTAAGAGACGTAGGGTCCCGGACCGGAGGTCTGTTCCAGATTTCCCCAGACGCTGTAAACCGGCGGCGCCTGGATGACGGCCAGGGGACCGGTTTCGCCGGGAGTAATCACGCGCAAGTCGCCGATGGTGGGGCCGGTGAATCGGTCCAGGCTGACACGATTAAACGGCGGGGGGTTGCTGAGCGCATCGGCAACTTCCTGGGCGCTTACCTGGGGCGCGACAAAATGTCCGGTGCTGCGATACTCGTTCAGAATGTCCGCGATGTCCTTGCCTATTTTGTCGGCGCAGCGCCCAAGATTTTGCCGCATTCCGGTGATGAAGTCAGCGCTGAGTTGCAGCCGGTTCATCATTTCAGCAAAAGGATCAGGGAACAACGCTTCCAGACTGCTCTGAGTTGCTACTCTATCGCGGATTTCCTCCAGCACGCGGATCTGCTGTTCTTCATACTTGAATTTCTCCCGGGTATATCTCTCCAGCACCTCGTAATAGACGCGCAGATACTTTTTGTCTTCATGGGGAATTCCGGTGAGGTACTTTCCGTCGGAGGATGTGAAATCCTGGGGATAATTTTTACTCGCCCACTTTGCCGGCACCGGTGTATATCCAAGCGCCAACTCTTGAATGAATTCTGCTACCTTCCAGGCTGTGAACGCGTCACCGTCCATATTGTCGGAGACAAGGTCCTCCCGTTCCGGGAACGTGACTTCATATTCCCGCCGTACATAGAGAATCTTGTAGCGCACCAGCTTTAACATGTCATCGCGCAGATCTTTGTCCAATACGGCTTCCATTGATTTCTCCTCCTGATGCGGCGCTCAGCTCTGACGCCAGTTCGGCTGAACGCTGCATTTCACGATTTAGCCAATCCGTCTCGAATTTCCTTCAATACCGCTACCTGGTCCTGCTCAAAGGCAAGACTGTGACGCGGCCAGCGCTTGGAAACCACGTAGTACACCTTCAAGTACTTCAACTCTCCCGGAGGTATCACGTCCGATCTCAACTGTTTGGGCTTCGCATTGCAGGGTATCGTCACCTCCTGCTGTAAATACCTGGCAATGATCCAGGAAATGAATGCTCTGCCAGTCATACTGTCGGTCACGATCATTGTCCCTTCACCGCCATCCATGACTCGCTCGTGGCCCCGTCTGAGAGAGACAATGGTGTAGGCGACCAGTTTCACCATGTCGTCTTCAAGGCTATCGAGTTCCGAATCCGTGTCGCCATTCACTGCCATTGCAATCTAGAAGTCCTCCGATTCGTGGATCTCTGTACTTCTCTTCAGTGCACGCTAGCCCCTTCCGTTCTGGCGATGCCGGTGTTCCGGATCAACCAGGTGCAAGCAATGCATTAGAGAAAGAGTGTGCGGTGATATTCCTATGAGCGAGTTCACGGTCAGGATGCCTTGTGCGCCGGCAAAAACCCCGGTTCCACCGGTGATGGGACCAAAACCGGCGAACCTTACTCCCGGTTGGCGCGGCGCCTGGGGAAACTTCAAACCAAAGGAAATCCCTTCCACCACTCCGCATGAGACCGTGCCTACCTCCTCACCCTTCGGCGTATTGAATGTATAAAGCTCATCTGTTGTGAACGGCACCGGAGATTCCGCCGTTCCGGGAGGTGCTCCAAGATCGAAGAACACGGTCGCTGACATTGGACCCAGCAGCGCGCCGGTTTCCATGGAAGTCCGCGGACCGCGTGGTGCCCCGATGCAGCTGTAGCGAACCGCGCGCATTTCCGAGGGAGTCACCAGGCTTACCTGACTGCCCCCGGGAGGAGGGCCGAAGTGAGTCTTTACATTTTTGTCGTGCTTGAGGAGCCGCAATTCGATAAAGGTATTTTCCCGGTCCGGATCTTGAATGGTTTCGATTGGCGGCAGATCGTTCTTGCTCACGATCGTTTCTTCCGCGTCGCGAATGCGCAGATTAATGTTTCCCAGAAATCCAAGCTGCCGGGTAAGCGTTCCGGCAAAGATCAATGTTCCTTCGCGCCCTTCAAATTTGCCTGTGCCTTTCATCACGTTGGCAACGCCCGCAGCCAGCAGGACATGGCGGCCATTTGCCATGATGGGGAAGGTGCGTCCGACTCCGTAACACTGGCAAGTCTGCCTATCGCCAAACGTTATTTCGCACTCTTGTATGACAAACCGTTGCCGGCGCCACGGATCAAAGATGTGTGGCGGAGGAACTTGTTTCGGGTTCCATTTGAAGTCGTCGGTAGTAAAGAGGCAGAGGGAATGAAATTTGCCCGTCTGCTGTCCAACCTCTTGCGAAGTTCGCACGCTTCCGGAACGGACTTGCGCGATCGCTTCAAACCGATGGATGTTGCTGAGCAGGTCCAATCCATACCCGCCGTTCAATCCAAACCAGTCGCTGGGATTATTGGGAGAGAGTGTTGCTTTGTCTGAATAGCCCGCCACCGGCACTGCAAACATGCTGAAGTTTGCAGTCTGATCCAGCATGGTCTGTACTATGTCATAAGGAGTGATCTGCGCATTGACATCTGGCAGTGATGGGGGAGCGGACGGTGGCGAAACGGGTTGTGTACTCATGTTGGTGATCTCCAGCTCAATCACTTCATGCCGGTCGAACTCCGGCGTATTGCTCCCCTATGACCACCCCAACTCATCGTTGAAGGCGGCGCGGAACTTGCCTTGTGGGTCGTTAATGCGTGCCATGTAGAAATGAGTGATGACGTGGTCACCGGGCGGTGGGTTGAAGACCGACGCGGTTGCGCCATAGAACATTCCCTCAAATCCTGCAAAACATCCCTGACCGTAAAGAATGGGGCCAAAGAAACCAAAGCGGAGCCCGGGCGCGGTGGGAGCGGCCGGCAATCGCATATCAAACCTTCGTCCGTCAAGAACGTTGGTGGTGATTGCTCCTACCGTATTTTTGTGGGAATCAAAAAAACTATAGCGGGCTACACCTTCGAACAAGAAAGGGTTTAACGGAGTGCCGGACGGGTCCGCACCCGGAACCGAACCGCGGCCAAATCCGATCTCACGACCGATTACCTCACCCACCTCAATGTCCGTAGCTTGAAAACCATCTCGGACACCAAAGTTCAGTTCCAGCAACTTCAACTGTGTTGGGATATTCAGGCCACGCAATTGCCCGTCAGGGCCTAAGCTTGCAGAATTCTCCTGGTCGGAGCCCTTGCCTTTTTGTGCTGCCCAGAGCAGATAAGTGGTTTGCGGGTCAGGATCGCCTTGGGGCTGAATCGGAGGCAGTTGTCCGCCCGTTCGCAAATTGCCATTGTCATCCTGGATCCGAACCAGAATGTTTCCTTTGAAACCGTTGGGAGTCAGGTCGCCACAAACGGTGTAATTTCCTTCGTGTCCGCGGAACTTGCCGAAGCCCTCTGTCAGGTTTCCGATAGCACCCACGACAATCCGGGGCTCATTGCCAACCTTCATGGGAAATGTGCGTCCGGCGCCGAAGCTGCGAAAGCCGTCGCGCCCGTCACCAAAGCTGAAGGTGGTCTCCTGCATGACAAAGCGCTGGGAAATCGAAGGGTCGATGCGCGTGGCCGGAGGCTGACGGTCAGGCCGAGCAACGAAGGAATCAGGAATCATGAACCATCGGATATCCACTTTTCCGACCGTGTCGCCAAAGGTGTTGCTAGCCCGAACTCCGCTCGAATCTGGACGTTGCAAAGTGACATCAAAGCGGTGAAGAGTCTCACTGAGCACCAATCCCGTGGCTCCGCTGCCGCTGGATGTATTGCTGCCATCCGGCACCACATAAAGGTTGAAGCCTGCAACCTGATCGATCAGGCGCTGGATAACCTCGGGTGGAGGGGTGGACGTGGCTGCTGGCGAAGGCGCAGTCGCGGGCGGAATGACGACCGATGAAGAACTCATTTGTGCGCTCTCTTAATTAATGACAGCAATCTTCCATCCCGCCCTTGCACGCATGGGCAAGGGCGGGTGATGTTCCAGGAAAGAGGTTATTTGCCTTTCTTTCCACCAGTCGTTTCCGGCTGTCCACTCGCAGCAGCGGCGCTTGCGGGTGGAGGCGGGGGCGGCGGTGGTGGCGCCGACGACGGTTTCTGCAGTGTGTCGCGAATATCCTCGAGAACCTTGATCTGCTGCTCTTCGTACTTGAATTTTTCCCGTGGATACCGTTCCAGAACTTCGTAATAGACGCGAAGATATTTCTTATCTTCGTGCGGAATTCCGTCGAGATAATCGCCGTTGTGAAATTCCCGGGGATATTTCTTGTCGATCCACTTCTGCGGCGCCCGCACGTGGTGCTTTTCCACGTCCTGAATGAACTCCGCGATCTTCCATGCGGTGAAAGCGGAGCCGTCCATGTTGTCCGGCACCAGGTCTTCCTTTTCAGGAAAGGCGACCTCATATTCCCGGCGGACAAAGAGTACCTTGTAACGAACAAGCTTCAACATATCGTCATGCAGATCTTTGTCCAATCCATTTGTGCTATTGCCGTCGGTGCTCAAGAGTTTTTCCTCCTTCTTGTCTGTCGTTTCGTTTTTGCCTCTGATTGCATCATTGCTGTCAATATGAGTAATTGGTTCCGGTTCCACCGGAACACCTGGGGCGGCCCTGGCTTCCGGGAGTCCCGTCAACTGGGACCGTGGGCCCGCCATAACTTCCATACTCTGGTTCGATACCTGTTGTATGCTCTGCATGGTCTTGATGAGCACTTCCATCCCATAAACAAAGGCCGCAAAGGGCAGCATCAATAACTGGCCGAGCACCTGCGCAACGCTGGCCGAAGCTTGGTCGTCATTCATCCCGTCAATCCCATTAGTCAAAGCACCTTGTCGAAACATCCTTTCCGCTCATCAGTTCTGATAAGCGACTTGCTGCGAATCCTGGCTGGGTCCGCGATTTTGCAGACGTGAGACCAGGGCCGCGAGATCCTGGTAACGGAATACCTGTTCTAACGCGTGATGCTGTTTCAGTACCGGGTAATATTTCTCCAGGGCGAGCTGCGCCGGCAGGGCAACAAACCGCGACCACATTTCTACTGACTGTTGGTCGCTTGTATCAGGCCGATATTGGTAGAACGCGGAGATAAACGGTTCATCGGGCGTTGTATCCTGGCGCATGATGATGGTGGAGCTGACTCCATTGGCGAATCCTCGCGCCAGTTTTGCATTCCCAGTGTAAGAGGACAAGGCGTGCAGCATGATTGCCGGCTGGCGCATGTTGACCACCGTCAGGGCCCATGACAGTCCCGCCATGGCACTCAACTGGTCCGGACAGTTCAGGGTTTCTTCCTCGATTCCGCTCCATGCCGTCGTGAGGACAGGCAGGAAATACTCTCGTGAAAAATAGAGTGCGCGCCCGGCCCCGTGCCAGAAGTACCCAACCAGATCGGGTGCAACCTGCTGAAGTTGTTGGTGCACAAGATTCAACAACTCGGGATAGAAATCCCGCGTTACCAGACCCAGAGATTCAATGGCACAGCCCAAATAGCCTTCGCGCGCATTATTCCGGCACAAAGTCACGAACTCTTCAACGGCAGCGTGGATTGCCGCAGGCGAGGGATCGTCAAGATTCAGGTTACCGATGAGCCGGTCGGCGAAAGATAAGCCCATGCCCGCATGTAGCATGGTCAAACTCTTATCCGGGACCTGGGCCTTTGCCTCAGAAAATAACCCCTGCGGATTGCCAAAGTGAGCGTGGTACGAGTCCGTGTAATAGTGGCCAAGTCCCTCAACCGCCCAAAGCGCCTGGAAGGGCGAAAGTGAGTAAGCCCGCGGAACCAGTTCAGCTATGGGAATAAATGGACCGGTATCGGCAGGAGGCAGCTTTAAGATCTTGGGAAGATTCATTACCAGAATGAAGACTTCCAGCTTGTTCTTGAGCTCCTCCCAGGCCAGATTAAGATTTGGCGGGTTCGCCAGCTTTGAGATCCGGATGGATTGCTTTACGACATCTGAGCCAAGCCGCCACAGATTTGTGGGCATCCAGGTTGCAGGATTGAACAGGCTGAATATTCCATCGGTCACTGCCCGCTGCAGGCCGTCTCCGACAAAAAACGCCCCCTGCCCGATGGTTCCCAGTTCGCTGTGCGCCTGATGAGTCAACATATCGAGCACATCGGTGAGATTGCGGGCCATGGAGGAAGCATCCTGGGCTGGGCGGGAACTTGCGGCTTGTTGAGCGTCTGGCATTGTTTCTTCAGCGGACCAATGATCGACGGTTGAACTGATTTCTGAACGAACCAAGAAAACGTCGCTGACTTCAGGGCATCGGGCCCCAGCCTGCAGCCGCAGTCTGGTTGCTCACAGGAGCACCTCCGGGAGCGCCCGCCGTCGGTGCGCCAGAAGTTTGTCCTGGAGCTCCCCCCGGCTGCTGACCTGGTGCGGTTTGTCCAGCCGACGGGCCGCAGCCTCCCATGGATCCCATGGAGCGCATGACATTCCAGGTATTGGGATTGAACCAGTTCATTGGATTCATCATGGAAAAGGTCATATCGACGACTCGTGATTGCAAGCTGTCACCACAGCGATAGAACCCTTTCATGGATTCGTTCAATTGGCCCACTGCAACCTGGGTCATGGGGGCGAAAAGGTCCCCTCCATCCTGCTTTCCCGGAGTGGCCATATTGACCGCCTGCTTCAAAGTAAGCAGTGAGAGCGCCCAGGAAAAACTCACAGCCGATTTGGTTAGGTCACGGATCATGGTGACTCCTTCCTTGTTACCTCCATCTCATTGCTGGCTCAGACTTTAGAGCCCGCCCGGCAGACGACTGCCTGAGATGGGTAAACGACCTATCCAGTTAGACAGGAACCGGAAATGGATTTGCGAACGGCCCTGAATTGAGGAGGTTACCTAGGGAATGCGTGATTCAGGCTTAAAGGCCGCATGGAAACCTAAATAAAGGATGTGATCCAGGGCGATGCGGGTTTTAGCCCCTTGACGTATGTTTCGAGAATCAAAGACCAAAAAGTAGCTTTTCCTGTTTCGGGCATCAAATTCCTGGCAAATCACCACGCCATTTGCTGATCCGGGCTCGCCGACAAAGGCGGGTTCTCCGCCCAGATAACATCGTGGGCTGCACTGGTAGATGTCCGGGTCGTGGCTTTTGTTCCAGTTTGCGTGGACCAACTGATCAAAGAACTTCCGGCCGTCGTTTCCGGTGGCAGAGATACCCAGCATCCAGAACTCGTCGTAAGGATGCATGGAGAGCCGTGGATCGATAGCGGGAAAGTCGGGAGCTTGCAGGTAATCAAGGGCCAGGCGCTGCTCCAGTTCCTGCGACTCCAGGTTAATCACGAAACGGACCGGCCCTCCAGGTGTCACATCCGGAAAGAAATCAGGCACCGGCTCATATTGGCCGTAGATTGGGGCGTCAAATTCCAGCAGGTCTACGATCAGCCGTCCTTCACTCTCGAATGAGTTGATCAGGTGTAGGCAATATCGGTTCCCTACTGCGATAGAGGCGATCATTTCGCCGTTGCTACGATCCAGCACCATCAACCTGCTTCCGCGCGCCGGCTCCCAATGAAGAGATTCCATCACGGTGCCGCCGGACTGCAGGAAGTTCTTGATGTCCAGAAGATAGGGACTCAGGAAGAAGATCGCATAACGCCTGCTCAGGCTGAAGTCATGCACAGAGCAGGAATAAGGAAGGGAAACGGCTTTTCTATAGCGCAGACCTTTGTCGTTAAAGCAGTAAAAGTACAATCTCGGATTCTGGCTGGAGAAAAAGATGCCGAAGTTGTACATTTCACCGGTTTGGGCATCAAATTTGGGATGGGCCGCCATGGGGCTGGCGTCGTTGAGCCTGGCGTTGAAGGTGAACTGCCCGAGAGTTTCCAGACTGTCCGGATCGAGCTCCCACGGCAATCCCTGCTCCCCGAAGGCCAGCAGCCTCTCGCCAAATGAATAGACGCTCACGTTGACTGGAGACTCCAGGCCATTGTTGACCCGATTCAGGCGGCTGCCTTGAAATGAGGTCCCAAAAGTGCGGAATAAAGCCCGCCCCGCTTCCTGCTCGCTCACAAACTTTGTGCTTTGGACATAGCGATTCTTGAAATGGATCCCGTTCCTGTCAAAACGCAGGCGGGAAACCATGCCATCGCCATCCAGCCAATGGCGGTAGCGCACGTTGCCCATCCCGAATCGCGCCGGCCCGTTCAGATAATAAGTGCCGCGAACAAAATCGGGAACCTGGCCGACAGCGCATTCCAGACGCCCATCCCACTCTTGAAAGTGTGAAGGGAATGCGGCTTCGATTCCTGGCGCGAAGTCTGTGATGGAGACAGGAGAGTGGGAACGCGATGTAGGGGACTGTACGACTGAAGATTCCGTGATCATGTTTTCTTCCTCGATAAATTGCAAGCTGGCTGGGCCTCAATTGACATTTCTCAATGCCACTAATCCCCCCAGGAGCACCAATACTAGAGCGAATTTTTCCATTACAGGATTTGTGCCCGAGGACTGAGACATAAATAAGATGGTCGCGAATACCAGAATCACTGTCACAATTGCGGTGCTTCCGGATCCTGTAGTCTGGTTCTGTGGCCGCTCGTTCCCTGCGGACTGGGACGGATTAGGCGCTGACGCACGCGTGAGCGCGTCATCCACTATCTTGGGCAGGCTAACCAGAGCAGTGGCAAATTTTTCAGAGTTCTGGAGCCAATATTGCCAATCAACAATGTCCTTCACCTGTCCCATAATCCTGTCACTACGAGCTTCCTCAACTCCTTCCCGGAGCGGATCACCCTCGGGAGACAATTTTTGAGCGATCCGGGCAATCGAAAACAGCCCACGATAAAAGCAAAGCAGATGTGGTTTGGGCACGTAGCCATATTCCAAGGTAGTCTTCCAATGCTGAAAAATCAGCTGTGGCAAAGTATTGCTGTCTCTACCCAGCAGAGGCTCCAGCACACCGAAATAGGCAGACTGTCTGAATTTGCTGCGGAAGGTTTCTGAATCAACTTTGGTGCGCTGCGCCGGCCACATTTCCCGGAGCAGGCACGTGGCTGCTTTGTCCGGATCATCCACCATCGTAGCCATCAGGTAGTTCCAGAGGTTCTCTTTGCTGCCGGGGGGGAGGGCGATGAAGTCGCAGCCTGTAAACAGCACACGATTGTCGACCAACGCAATGTTGTGGATTTGCGGATCAACAGCAAAGGCACTCCCGCGAAGCGCTTGGTAGAGCCACGCGTGGCAAAGAGTGCGAGCCAGAGCATCGGTGTTGCAGGCATGTCTTCGTATTACCTCGTCAAGCCGGAGACCCTCCACTGGCTCAGACGTCAAGATCCTGCTCGTACACAGCTCACGATAGATTCTGCGGCTGCGCAATGCCTCGCAGCCTGCACCGTCATGAGACATCCGTTCCAGGATTTCCAGTTGAACACTGGAGTCACATTTCCGTCGCAGGCACGCGAAAAAATCCAGAAAGACATCATCATTCACATGGCTGCCGCAATGCTCCTGCACAATTGCCTTATTAAAGGATGCAGGCAGCCTCAACCCGCCATGCAGGGCAGAGCACTCGGGCCGGAGCATCGTAATAATGACCGGTACGCCATTCGCCAGTTCGGCTGCATACGAGTGAGTGAGCAGTGTGGACTCGACAGGATTGGAGTCGAAGTCGGTAAAGAGACCCTTCGATGAGGACTGTAATTCGTCCTCGATTGTCCGCTGTACCTCTGAGGCGGCCAGGGGCGGGCTCGCGTCTGGAGTAAGCGCAAATTCGCGACAGAATTCCGCCGGCAGGAGATCAATGCGTGAAGATAGATAGAGCATCAGGCATGAATATCCCAGCCCGAGCTCCTGCAAAAGCCTGGCGGCTCGCCTGGCCTGCTCCTCGATGGAAACAGTTTCCTCATCGCTGAACGGGCAAGCAGCCGGCGAACCTTTCCGGCGAAACGCATGCGACATCCTGCGATGTTGTCCCTTGTGATCCATCCACCCACGCATTTTTCGCTGCCAAGTGAGCTGTTAACTGGCTGGTTGACGTTTAAATGTCCGCCATAATATCCACGGAACGATCACCATGGCGGCAGAGGCGATCATAAGAAAGCTGTGATCCAAGAGAACGGATCGGCCTGGCTTGAAGATGATGATCAGGCAGACCGCTACCCATAGCAACTGCAGCCCCTGGTTCCAACGCTTGTTTTTGGTGGTCCGCTCCGATTTGTGGACGAAAATCTGGCCCGGCGAAGCTGCATCCGTTGCCAGATGGCGCAACGAACTGATCATTCGTAAGGCGCCATCACGGACAAGATTCGTATAGCCGCCAAACCATCCTGCCATCGTATCGGGCGAGGTGAGGCTCCGCATGGCGTCCCATCTCAGGTGTCGTTCGCACGCCGCTTCCAGGTGGCGGCCAATGTCTGTTCCCGGGCTGAAAGTCTTGATCAAACCGTCGAGGGCAATTGCGGAACGGATGTATTTGATTACGTCACGTTGCGGCCAGATCCCGGTTTCCCGCGAAAGCATCAGCAGGTCTAGCATGATGGAGGTAATACTCTTGCGTAAGCGGCTCTCAGTTGAGTGGGTTCCATACCATTCGGAAGACATTTCATGAAGTCGCTGCCGAAAGCCCTGTGTGTTCGCAGTCTTGTCCCGGGTCGTAATGCGAAAGAAAGCTTCGCACATGGCGTCCAGGTCTCCGCGCGCGTAGGCCAGAGTCATGGATATCAGGTGCCGGCGGGAATAGCGGCTCAAAACTCCGGAAATGCCGAAGTCAATATAACC
>DATDGH010000982.1:0-2089 GCA_036522215.1 Candidatus Angelobacter sp.
CGGCTGATGATTCCAGACCAGCCGCTGGATGTGCTGGCGCAGCAGATCGTGGCTACGTGCGCGGCGGAAGAATGGAATGAAGATGAGTTGTTTGCCGTGCTCTCGCGTGCCTACCACTATGCAGAGCTGAGCCGCAAAGACTACGACGACCTCTTGGCCATGCTCTCTGACGGCATTGCATCGCAGCGCGGACGCTTTGGCGCGTATCTCTACCGTGATCGCGTCAACAAGCGTTTGAAGGCGCGGCGTGGCGCGCGCATGGTCGCCATCATGAATGGCGGCGCTATCCCGGAAACTGCGCTCTACACTGTGGTGGCGGAGCCGGAAGGCACGGTAGTTGGCACGCTGCATGAAGATTTTGCCGTCGAAAGCCTGAAGGGCGATATCGTTCTGCTGGGCAACATGAGCTGGCGTATCCGCCGGGTGGAGAGCGCCGGACGCATCCTGGTGGAGGACGCGCATGGCGCTCCGCCAACCATCCCCTTCTGGCTGGGCGAAGCACCCGGGCGCACCCAAGAACTTTCCCAGCAAGTGGGTGATTTGCGGCAACGCATCAGCGAACTTGCTCCCCATACCGTTCCCGGATTCGTCAACCAGAAATCGCCGGAAGTCCTCCTCGCAGTGCAATGGTTACAGCAGGAATGCGGGCTGGATGATTCCGGAGCGGAGCAGTTGATCGAATACGTCGTTACCGGACGCACAGTGCTGGGCGCTGTGCCCACCACCAACACGGTGATTGCCGAGCGCTTCTTTGATGAGGGCGGCGGCATGCAGCTTGTGATCCATGCTCCCTTTGGCGCGCGCATCAACAAGGCATGGGGCCTGGCCCTGCGCAAGCGCTTCTGCGTCTCCTTCAATTTCGAGTTGCAGGCCAGCGCCACGGACAACGGCCTGAACATCTCCCTGGCTGAACAACACAGCTTTCCTCTGGCAGATGTCTTTCACTTCCTGCACGAGAACACGGTCAAAGAGGTTCTCCAGCAGGCGGCGCTTTTATCGCCATTGCTGGAGACGCGCTGGCGCTGGGACGCAAATCGCTCTCTGGCCCTCCTGCGCTACTGGAACGGCAAGAAAATTCCCCTGCAGGTACAGCGCACGCGCTCCGCCGACCTGCTGGCGTCGGTCTTCCCCGACGTGGCTGCGTGCCAGGAAAATGTTGATGGCCCCATTCAGGTGCCGGACCATCCACTGATCCGTGAGGTCATGAAAGATATCTTTCATGAGGCACTCGATCTCGACGGCCTCAAGCAGGTGCTGCGCCGGATGTCGAATGGAGAGATCAAGTGCCTGGCGGTGGATACTCCAGTCCCGTCAGTGTTTTCGCACGAAATTCTTAATGCCAATCCCTATGCTTATCTCGACGATGCTCCACTGGAGGAGCGCCGCGCACGCGCTGTGGAGATGCGCCGAGTTCTCCCGGAATCCGTGCTCAATGAAGTGGGAGCGCTCGATCCGGCAGCCATCGAGCAAGTCCGCGCAGACGCCTGGCCCGACGTGCGCGATGCCGACGATCTGGGCGACGCACTGCTGACGCTGATCGCCATTCCAACACCAATCACGGAAACACCGAGACATGGAGAAGATCGAGCAGAAGAATGGCAGGGCCTGTTTGAGCGATTGAAGACCTCAAATCGCGCAACCAGAGCGATTGTTAGCGCAGCAACCAATCCCAACCCTGTCATCCTGAGCGAAGCTCGCCCTGGCAAGCGAGTCGAAGGACCCCGAGGTTCTGTCCCTAACGATACAGCTTCAGGGAATTCTCTCGAGAAAACGTTTTGGGTTTCCGCTGAAAAAATCAAGACCTTCAAAGCCATCTACCCTGAAGCCCAATTTGAAGATCAACTTCCGGAAATCGAGACCGCCTCTCCATCACAAGAGGACGCTCTAAAAGCGATGCTTACCGGCTGGCTCAGCCATCTGGGACCGGTGACCGCTTCCTCATTGGCGAGGATGCTCGACCTTCCTGCATCTGAGATCGAGAAATCCCTGCTGCGGATCGAATCCACTGGCTTGATTCTGCGCGGGAATTTCACGCGGACCACACAGGAGACTGAGTGGTGTGAACGCCGCTTGCTGGCACGCATCCATC
>DATDGH010000983.1:0-5180 GCA_036522215.1 Candidatus Angelobacter sp.
GCGAAACTATCAGAATTGATGCGGCCATGCGCATGGCCGCTAAGTAAGCCATTGGGCAATATCTTTCATTCATTAGATTAAAACGACATTCCCGCCCGTTGCCATAATTGGTAGAACTGCCATAATTGATTTATGAGCCGCAAGCCTACCGCTCCCGACCTACCGAATAGCTGGCCGCCACTCCCCTTGGAATCGTGGAAAGATACATGCGCCACACTGCACATGTGGACGCAGATTGTTGGCAAGGTACGGCTGGCGTTCACACCCAGGGTCAACCACTGGTGGAATGTTCCTCTTTATCTAAGCTCGCGCGGCCTCACCACTTCTCCCATTCCTTACGGTGACCGGGCATTTGAGCTTGAATTTGATTTCATTGACCACAAACTCCACATCCGGTTGAGCAATGGCGTCACTAAGGAGTTGCCTCTGGTACCGCGGTCCGTAGCTGACTTCTATGAGGAGTTCATGGCTGCGTTGAGAGCTTGCGGTATAGATGTCCACATCTGGAAGATGCCGGTCGAGATTCCAGAGCCAATCGCCTTCGATGTCGATCGTATTCACACTTCTTACGATCCCGAGTCCGCTCATCGCTTCTGGCGTATCCTGCTATCGGTAGACAAGGTGTTCAAGGAGTTTCGGTCACGTTTCATTGGCAAGAGCAGTCCAGTTCATTTCTTCTGGGGAAGTTTCGACTTGGCTGTCACGCGCTTTTCTGGGCGGCGCGCTCCGGAGCGGCAAGGGGCCGACTCCATCACGCGGGAAGCCTATTCCCACGAGGTAATTAGCGGGGGATTCTGGCCCGGTGGCGGCGAAATCAAGGACGCAGCTTTCTATTGCTACGCCGCACCTGAGCCGCAGGGTTTTGCCCAGCAAGCCGCTCGTCCGCAAGCAGCGTTCTATCATCCTAACCTGAAAGAATTCTTATTGATGTACGAGGACGTTCGCACCACGCCTTCGCCGGACCAGACACTTCTCGAATTCCTGGAGAGCACGTATGAAGCCGGCGCGAATCTAGGCAAGTGGAATCGACGGGCTTTGGAAAGAGCGCCGGAATCCGCAGCTTAGGAGAGCGCATGGCGAACAAATGCAAGCACACTGTTCAGATCAAAGTTACGACTACCGGCAAGCATGATGTGAAGAATGCCTCAAAACCGGCGACTCCTGAGTCCATCTGCGCCTATGCCTGATCTGCGGGCAAGTGGGTTGCTGCGATTCATCTAACAACCGCCATGCCACGAAGCATTTTCATGCCGAGCGACATCCACTCGTTCGTTCCATCTATCCAGGCGAATCCCTGGAAATGGTGCTATCTAAGTTAGACCGGGAATACCCGGGAGAGCTGGCAGCCTGGTTCCGTGACGACCCAAAACGGTAAAGGACTGAAATCGAGATTTGTGATACGCAAATGGCCGATTGGAGTGAGTTGTAAGGGGAAGTCTGCAAATTACCTTAAGACTTCAGCAATACACCTAGATATTACTCTCGTTATCTTCACGGCGTTCTCCCATCGTGATACTTGTTCGATAAAGAAGAGGGTTGCCCCAGCCCGAATCATAAGGAGAAAACCATGAATTTCCAGAAAAAACTAGTTAAGGGGATAGGGCTGCTAATCTCAGGAGTA
The DNA here is from genome assembly GCA_036522215.1 of Candidatus Angelobacter sp. Taxonomy (GTDB): domain Bacteria; phylum Acidobacteriota; class Terriglobia; order Terriglobales; family Acidobacteriaceae; genus Angelobacter. The sequence continues at coordinate 1,622 of DATDGH010000983.1, forward strand.
GTTCTAGCGGTCCCAATGGTCGCCCAGCAGGAAGTTGCTCCAGATCATTTTGACACTCCGGCAGGCAATGCTCAAAATCACAAGACGGCTGTTAGCAAACCGTCCACTGCGAACTCCAAACACACGGCTGCGCGACATGCCTCAAAACCGAAGTCTGCGCAAGCGGCGGCGGTGGTAAAGAGTGAGCCGGTAACAGTAGCGGTAGATACCAAGTCTCGATAAATTGTTGGTGACAAAGCTGCGGGGATCGCGAGCCAACGTCCGGCCAAGTCACTCTGGCTCGCGGTCCGGCCATCTCTGGTAGGACGGCCCTGACGCCAACAGTTAATGAAGGGACTGATGTATGAAAACACATTTAGGGAAGATATTTGCCACGCTTGCAGCATTGATTTTTGCCGGTTCAGCAGCCGCGCAAGCGCCAGCCAAGACCGGAGTAGATCAGACGCAAATACTGGTGGGTTCGTGCTCCGCGCTGGACGGACCGGCCAGTTTTCTGGGCCGGCAGACCATTGTGGGCGCCACCGCTTATCTGGACGTGATTAACGCCAAAGGCGGAGTGAATGGCCGCAAGATCCAGCTCCTGGCTTTCGATGATGGCTATGAGCCTGTCCGGGCCGAATCATGTTTCAAGCGTCTTCTAAGAGAACAGGTGTTTGCCGCCGGGTTTTTCGTGGGCACACCTACCGCTGCCAAGTATGTCCCCATGGCAGAAGAAAATAAGCTTCCTGTGATTGGTTTGTTTACGGGAGCTCAACTTCTTTACTCGCCCCTGAAGCACTATGTTCTCAACGTTCGCGCTTCCTATTACGATGAGACCCGCGAGCAGGTCGATAGCCTTTGGAATACTCTGAAAGTCCACAAGATCGGGATCATCTACCAGGACGATGCGTTTGGTAGTGCTGTCCTGGACGGATTGGAACTGGCTCTCAAGAAATATCATGCTGCGCCTGTTGGCATGGGAACATTTCCCCGCAACACATTGGATGTCGACAAGGGCATAGCTGCAGTCCGCGCTGCTAACCCGGAGGCGGTGCTGATCGTGGGGCCCTATGCGCCAGTGGCGCAGATAGTTAAGAAGGCACACGCCAGCGGATGGAAGCCTCTGTTTTTGACCGTATCTTTCGTAGGCACGGAGAAGTTTATTTCGGAAGCCGGCAAGGACGCGGAGGGCACGGTCATTACTCAGGTCGTTCCGCCGTATACCCGCACCGACTTTCCTACCATCGCTTTATACCGGGACGCCTTGAAGACCTACTATCCCGCGGAGCAGCCCAGCTTTGTGAGCCTGGAAGCCTTTGTGGATGCTATGGTGCTGGTCGAAGGGCTGAAACGGGCGGGCAAAGATCCGACCCGGGAAAAGCTGATTACGGCGCTGGAATCAATTGATGGCAAGGATGTCGGGCTTGGTCCCAGACTTCTTTTGAAATACAGTCCAACGCGGCACAAGGGCTTTGACCAGATATATACAACCGTCGTACAGAATGGTAAGCCTGAGATTGTTGACGATTGGAAATCGCTGCTGGGCCGCGTAGCCGCGAAGTAATCGATGTAGTCACCCAAGCTGCCCACTTGAATGGACCAGAGGCGGCAGCAGTCAGGGCGAAGGCTAAATTGTGCGCAGTAGGCGCTCCTTGCGTGCTTGCCATTCTTCGCTGGAGAAAATCTTCGGTCCTACCTCGATGAGTCGGGGAAGCATGTTAAATACTGAGACCGGATTCCACTGCGATCCAGTGCGTGTGCGAAAGCCCCTCTGGTTCAATTCGCGCGCTACCTGCGAGAACGGATCGTCACGCACGATCAGGTCCATCATCATGACCAGCGCGTTTTTTTCGTCGGGATCTTCCTCCAGGTGCAGGCAGTCGCCGGCGACGCGCAAGCCATAAGGAATATCCTGGATCAGAGTCTCGGATTCCGCTTCTTCTCCCGGAATTTCGCGTTGCCACTCCAGCGCTACTAATCTCCAGCCGGCCTCCGTTTTTTGCCGCATGTGCTCAGCGTCTACCGGACCAGCCACTGCTTGGCGAATACGTTCCACTCGTGCCATTTTCCCCTCCGCTTGGGCTATCTCCCAATCCGTACACCACTCCTTGCATCGGATCGAGCAACTCTGCTGCCAAATCACGGGGAACACCTAAGTCCATATCATGCAGATTGATAGTCGCAATATCGACCCCAAACGTTGCACCGAAAAATGCCCGGTCATGGGACTTGAGCGTTCGGAAACGAACATCCCTAATCGTTCAAAAACGATGTGGTTTCCTGGAGAAAGAGATCCAACTGATCGTGGTGGACCCAATGCCCGGCCTTGGCCACGGGAATCAAGCGGCAATTGCTCATGGCCGTCACCCGGGGATCAGTCTTCGGCGCCGGCGCGAAACTCTCCAGCCCCCAGAACAGCAGTGCAGGCGAGGTGATTCGGCCATACACTTCGGCTGCATCCGCAATGCTATGGCCGTAGGGAGAAAAGGCGCGCACATAGTTATCGAACTTCCACACCATGCAGCCGTTGGCGTCCCAGTTAGTCCCGTGACGCGTAAGGTGATGTGCAACCTCATCGGAAAGATGCGGGTTGGCTTCCTTCATGCGCGCCACAGCGGCTTCCAGGCTGGAATAGCTTTTTTGATGACGCTTTTCTACCTCCCGCACGCGTTCAATCCATCTCCGCATCCGCTCCGATGCCGGGCTATGAATGCGATGACCTTCTGGAAATCCAATACCTTCGATCGAGACAACTTTGCGGACGCGGTCTGGATATAGGCCGGCATAGTGCAGCACAATGATTCCGCCCAACGAGTGTCCGATCAGCCGGATGGGGAAGTCGCCAATGATGTCCAGCAGCACTGATAGATCCAACACGTGCTCGGCAACGCTGTACATGGCGCCTGGCGCCCACGCGCTGTTTCCATGACCGCGCAGGTCCAGGGCATATACGTGATAGTGCTGGCACAGAGCACGCGCTACCCAGTCCCAGCTCCGCGCGTGGTCCAGACCGCCATGGACCAGCACCAGCGCCGGCTTCCTGTCCTGCCCGAAATCCCAGAATTGCAGCTTCAATCTGTCGGAATAAAAGAAATGTGAGATTGGCTCCATGGATTGGTCGTCTTACTCTAGCGACGGTCACGCATCTTCGCCAGAAGCCTCAGGATTTCCAGATATAGCCACACCAGCGTCACCAGCAGCGCGAAGCCGCCATACCATTCCATATATTTGGGAGCGCCTGCCGCTGCGCCGCTCTCAATGAAATCGAAATCAAGAACCAGGTTCAGCGCTGCAATCACAACTACAAAAACGCTGAAGCCGATTCCAATCAGCCCTGAGCCGAAGATGGTGGCAAAGTGGATTCCGAAGAACCCAAGAATGAAAGTGAGCAGATAGAAAAATGCAATTCCACCTGTAGCCGCGATTACGCCCAGACGGAATTTCTCTGTTACGCGAATGACCCGTGCTCGATACAGCACCAGAAGCGCCAGCAATGTGCCAAAGGTCAAGGTAACGGCTTGAATCGCAATCCCTGGATAAGCTTTGTCAAAAATCTCGGAGATGCTGCCCAGCACGAATC
>DATDGH010000984.1:0-6994 GCA_036522215.1 Candidatus Angelobacter sp.
CAGAAGCTCAACCCTTAACTGCCTCATACATAAGTACCTAGTGTGAGGCCGAACCTATTTTTGAAACACGCTCTAATTACTAACTACTGTAATTTGTACGCACCTCTCCCTCGCATCACGCGAGCTCTTGTCCCGGCTCACTGTTAGGATTGCAGCCTCCAACTTGCCTGGCGGCTGCAAATCTGAATACTCCCTCGACTACAATTCCAGTTTCGCCGCATTCTGGTTTCTTGTAAATATCTTGCTGTCATAATACTGTCACTATGACAGCACTTTAATCAGCACTCCAATAGTTTTGTTTTTTTTTGCTAAAGCATTACTCATCCGTGAGATCAGTGTCATCAGCCTGCCCCCGCCAGCCGCGGGGGGTAAGATGTGCGATAAAAATCCGCTCGAGTCATCTGAGTGTGTCACCCGGCACACACCCGTATCCGGTTTGACACAATATATCGTCCTTGGTTGATGTGGCGATGAGCGGTCGCAGCCTTTGACTCTCAATTACCCAATTACCAGATTACTCATTTCCCAGATTCTTCAATGCTTGCAACCATCGCTCGAAACACACCGTCTTTTGCCACCAGGGGAAGGATCTCCCTGTATGGAATGGTGACCTCTGGACCGCAGCCCTGGTAGGCGTGGGGAAACACCGGCATGATTACCAACCCGTTCTTTTTTAGAAACAACACCATTTCGGGCGACTGCACCAGCGTCGGACGCGAATCCGTGTCCCCGTCCTCATCACGTTGCAAAATCCCATCACACTCTTCGGCCTTTACCCCCGCGGGAAGGACATAGCGCCGCAGATAAAGATCACTCAAGGGAAAGGACCTGTCGTCGCGAGCAACGGGGTTCTTGATTTTCTCTGCATCAATTTCCTTCTGCAACAGGCCGTATAGGTTCACCCTCTCGCCGGCGCGCATGTCGTAAGTCCAGGCTTCAGTCTCGCCATCAGGATAGGCCCCACCACAATAGAACTGGCGATCTTTGACCACGCTAAGAACATCACGCGTGAACACCGTGACGTTCATCTTCTCCTCATAAGATCCACCACGACCCTCGCCGGCAAGACAACCAGCAACCCAGATCCGATCCTTTCTCAGCTCGCGTGCGAAGTCGCCATTGATCTCCGCCATGACTGCTTCATCTGGAAATCGCGTCAATTGCGGCACGCCAACCTTGAATCGTGGGTCACTCTGCACCTCGTATGCCATGTCTTTGTCAATGCCGACCTCAGGTCCTGTCACTAATGGGAAATCGACCAGGAGGTCGTAGTAGGCTTCATCCGGCGGTCTCTCAAAGCTCTTCTCTCCCAGACCGGGATCGAAGCCTTTGGAAACACGCCGTAGCGTTATCTTCAATCCTCGCTTGGAAATTCCCATGTTGTCGACCTTGCATTTACAGAAAATGCCGGTCGCTTTGTCACCCTGGAACCTCACTCGCCACTGCGCCCCTGTTTCTTCGCTCCCCTGATACTCTCGCAGTCGGATGCTGCCGTCCTTCAACGGCTCTCCTTGCATAAAAATACTCACTCCATAGCGCCGATAGAAGTACCGGCCAACAAAATCCTGCGGGATTGCAGGGTCCGTTGGTTTTGGAGGCTGCGCGCCTACTTCCAGCACAATCTCTTCTTTCCCCAGCGTTCCTTGGTACACTCCATCAATCGTCGCTTTCTCCAGTTGCTGTGCCAGACACGCAGACCCCCAAAAAACGCCTGTAGCAACCACGCCAAACCGGCACACGCGCCATGCCCTTCCGTTCATCGAAAACCTCCCCGCTACTCGTCACCCGGAAGTAGAGCAATTCCCATGCCAAGGCTTGATCTGCTCTTCACCGAGCTCTGCGTCGGTTGCCGGCCCTGCGTTTCTCTTCTGAGAGATGCTGAATCTCCAGCTCCACCCTCCGTACATAGTTCTCCTGGGCGCGTTCTAATGCTTGTCTCTGCTGCGCATTCAGAGCGGAAAGCTTGGTGTCCAAATCTGTTCCCAACTGCCTTTTCAGGCCATGATGTACGAGTCGCGGTAGCCCAGCGGGTCTCCCTCCGTCCAGATATCGGCCGCTCCGTTTACAGTCAGGTCCGGATTCTGCGCGCTGTCCCTCATCAGCTTCAAATATTGCTTGCCAAAGTGGAAGGCCGGCAGGAAATTCTCCAGGCCATTCGGAAGTCCGCCGCGGTTCGCTCCGTTCACTGCCGTTCGCGCCCGCACCACATCATGGTTCGCCAGTTGTGCCTCCAGCTCCGGATGTTCCTGGTTCACATCTCGCAGGCTGTCCACATACAAATTCAAAGCGCCTTGAGCATCTGCGTTGTTCCCCAGTGTCTCGCTCAGGCCGGCCCGCGCGCCTTGCCAATTCGTGGTCTTTGATGTACTGTGCAAAAATTCGCGAAGCAATCTGCGGATCGTTGGCCAGGTCCGGATTATTCACCAGATCAACTCCTAGCTTTTTTCCCATCGCCGCATAGTTCGCCCGGCCTGTAAGTTGAATAAATCCGCGGCCCTTGAATCGCTCGCCATCACCTGGTTCAGTATTGCCCAGGCTCCTCTGGTGAGCTTCATTCTCGTAGATGTCGAATGGCTGTCCTCCTGGCGTGGTATTGAGCCGGTTGGGTAGCTCTGAAATAGGCTCGAATCTGCCGCTTTCTGAATTGATCGTCGCCAGGCCATAGGCCAGAAGGTCGGGATAACCCAGGTCTCTGAATCCCTGGCTCCGGAGCGCATCGATAATGGAGGGAAAATACTTGCTCACATTGCCTTCACCTGCCCACGGAACAGTCATCTTCGCCATTCCGGTCATTTCTGGACCTAACTTACGCGGGCGAACAGAAGCTGCAGTCGCCGGACGAGGAGGCCGGGAAGCCTCTTCGGTCAACGTGCGCAGATCATCAACATCAGCAGACGGCTGGCGATTTGGTATCGGGCTGTCTTCCGTATTCTTCTGCCCTGCTTCCGTCGATTGCTTGAATTTTGGCTGGAATGTGGGCAATGTTCGTCGATCGACTGTGAAGGGTCCGGGCGCCGTTTGGGCCGACGCACCGGAGCCGCTTGCTTCCTCGAAACCTCCATCGCCGATGACAGTTTTCGCTGTGAACCTCGGCCTTCCGCCAAAGAACTGTTCAACGCTTCCAATCCCTTGCCTTTGGTCCCCTTCTGGGGCCGGGGACGGCGACACCGGCGACGGGAAGCCTGATTGCCGGCCTATCTGCATGATGCGCTGGCCGATGGTCTGACCAGACCCATCGTCCTGGTCCCCGCCCTCCTGTGGAGCATCCTCTGTAGTTGAACCACCAAAGCGCCCGATCGGGCGCAGCATCGCTCTTGCATCATCTGTGTTATCGTCTGCATCTTCAAATGGCATGTTGTTCTCCTGACCTCTTTCCTTTCAAGTTGAGATTGTTCTTTCTAGCAATGCCCTGAACACGGCCGCGCTTAAACTCGGAATTTAGCTGTGGTTTTGGTCTCGGCTCTGGCTTTGAGCTTGGTCTTGCTTTTGATCTAAGGCGGTGGAGTATGTGTGTTTGACCGTGGGGTTGCTGTTGACTTTGGCGTTGCCTTTGACCTTGGGTTAGCCGTTGATTTTGGCGTTTGCCGTTGACCTCGGGGGTTAGCCGTTGACTTTGACGTTGCCTTTGACTTAGCTAACTACTAACTACTAATTACTGCTCTTTACTAACTACTGCTGTTCTGATATCTCCGCAACGAACGCAGATGCTCTTCCATCGCCACTCGCCGGTTCCATGACCGCACCATCCGCCGCGCCCAGATCTTCTCCTCGGCGTTGGCTACCATCACATGTTCGCCCATGACGCATGATTCCTCCCGGGACCCGGCGGTGGTCAGCTTGCGCGTGTCAATCTCAGCCGCCAGGGCTCCCTCTTTCTCCGGGTCAAGCGCAATATCGCGGCCGTGATGGATGGACCACGCCCTGCTCTGGTGAAGCCACTCGCGCGCCACTCGGCGCTCTACGAAAAATGCCGGGGGCTCGACGCTGAAATCTTGGCCTGCATAAAAAACTCCTACTGGGTCGGTCTGCATGGGGACACACTGGTTCCCTTCATCACGCGAGCCTTCTCCCGGCTCACTGTTGGGATTGCCGCCGTCCCCTTGGGTGGGATGGCCGCAAGCTGGTTACATCACTGCGCTACATCTCGAGTACGCTGAATTCCTCTTACTGTCGGGAGGACTTTGTACTCTCTTTGCTATCACTCTGACAGCATTTTTCTTGGTGCTCCCACAAAATGAAGTTGAGGGTCGCGTTCATTGACGTGAGTCGCATGCGCATGCGCTCGGTGTTTACAAAATCATAGTTGGCCGGATCCAGGCGCCAGGTAACCCGCTCCCGTCTGTTTCCGCCGTCCGGGCTCTTATCCCATCCTGCGCTCACTCTCTGCCACCTCCATCAATCACAACCAGCCTCCAGAGTCGGGATTGCCTTTAGGGTTAGTCTGCACACACCCGCATCTCGGACTCTGATTGCTTGGTCTTCTGAATCAGTCCCCCGGTCCAGCTCTTCAGTTGCTTTCTGCTGCTCCGTTTCCTGGGACCTATCCCTTTGCCTGCGTGGGTTCCCCATCTTCCACCGCTTGCCGCACCATTTGCTCCATCAAGTCATCCATCAACTGGTCATGAAGTCGGCGCGATTGTTGAACTGCCGTTATCAGTTCCTCCTCCGGAATCCGCAGTTTGTAGCTCCGGAACTTGTATTCATTGGCTTTTTTTGCTTTCGCACGAGTCATACTGTCATCCTTACTTTCGCTTTTTGTTCGCTACAGTATCACCCTTCCCCTATATCTTTAGTCAAGCCCCAAGATGTAGTGGTATAGCATCCAGATATATTTCCACTCACTGCGGGGCTGCTTGCACATTGGAGAGTTAGCCAAAGAACGTCCCGTTCCGGGAATAATGCGCTTCCCCCATGCCGGAATGTCTTGATTCCTCTTCTGCTCCGCCGCCGGCCTCCGGCTTCAGGGAGCCCGGCCCCTGCCGCCTTGCCGCAATACCAATCTCTTTTCCATCAAGATAATGGTACATGATGTTTATTTATGTTGTCAAGATTTATTTTAGTTCTTTATAAGTTCATATATTTCAACGATTTAGCTAAAAAAGCGTCAATGGCTATTATCTATTGACTTTTATCGCTAGCCATGTGCTATAATGTTTTTTGATGTTAATAACCGTTAATGGAGAAGAGGAGATGGAGGAGATGGAGGAACGCCCGGCCTGACGGCCCGGCTGCTCAAAAAGGAAGGATATGACTTGCTCATTGCCGGCAAATTGCGTGGATAGCGCAAGCGCCGAAACCGCTGTCCCGGCGCCCATCTGCCCTCAAACCAGTGCAACCGCCCGGCGCATCGCCGACGTCTGCACCGTCTGCGGCCAGCGTCTTGCTCACCGCAATTGTGATGCCTGTGACCGCCGCATCTGTAGAACCTGTGTTGTCACAGGGACTTCGTTGCCGCTCTCGTGCTTTTGTTCCAGTGAATGCCGCGACGAAGCTGAGCTGGCTGCGGAAGACGTACGGCAGACTGATGCCTATGCCAGGTGGGGTTAAATACTCTATCTCTGGATTGCCGCCCGGATTTGCCTCTCGACGCCCAAAGTACAACTTGAACCGTTTACCGGTCTTTTGAACTGCAGGCGAAATCCTGCCTGCCCTGGCAGGCGGCAGGAGCCTGGCCGAAGGATCTTCTTGCCTGTGGTGGCTCCCCTTCGGCCCAAAGCATTTTTATAGTTGGCGCAGACCGGCCTCTTTAGCCCATCCGTTTCCGCGTTCTGGCCCAATCCTTTCCGCGCTCCGTCAGGCGTAAGTCCCCTTTTTTGCCGATCTCCAGTTTTGCCTCTTTCTTGCCTTGCCTCGCCTTAGTGATATGTGTGTTGATGGATGATCGGACGTTGGACCCGCGACGTTTCTGCCGGAACCCCAGCTCATACAGGGCGTCTGAAACTTCGTCGATCCCCAGCCCCTCTTGGTAATAAAACAGGTACAGCACCACCGCATCCAGCGCCCTCTCAACCCTGGTGAAATCCACCCGTCCTGGGGCCGCCATCGTCGCCGCCCCCTTCTGCGCCGCGTCAATGATCGCCAGCTGCTGCTTGATCTTTTCCAACCGCCGTTCTGTGCCGGTTATTTCCTCGAGGATTGCCTTCCTCGCCGTCACTAAGTATTCTCCCGAGTCTTTCATCGATTTCTCCTTCGTTAGCTCCTGGTTTTCTCAGCCACGTTTCTCTGGACAATATTCTCCAGACAACGCACACGAATGTTACCCGGCTGCCGCAGGTTTTGCAATTACATTCAGCAAATTCCTGCAACATATTTGTTGATCGTTGTGGCACACCCGGAACCAGGCCTTCAACCGGCCGGCCCACATTCGCCTTGGCCGCAGAACCACACCCTCCCCAAAAGCCGGTGGTAGACTGATAATCTGGGCCTTGTAGCTCAGATGGATCAAGCCACGGTTTCCTGAATTGAGGCGTTTAGCGGGCATCCGAGCCCGCTGCCGAAGTCCTGAGCTGAAGCCGAAGGACCCCGAGAGGCATCAGTAATAAATGCGTAAGTCGTGGCCCTGTAGCTCAGATGGATAGAGCGACGGTTTCCTAAACCGCAGGTCGGCAGTTCGAATCTGCCCAGGGCCTCCATCCTTGCCGCTGTTTCCCCCCGGGCGATCCGGCATGAGTCTCCACATTCGTAAAATTCAATCAAGAGTTGTTAGTAACTGTTATCCCTTGCGACCTTCCGTGTCGCCTGCACTCTAACCCAGTATCGCTTCAATCGAAAAAAAGAAGAGAAAGAAGGGTAAAGTTCTATGAAGAGGATTCTTCCGCTAGTCCTGGCATCGAGCCTTGGTTTGACGGCCAGTGCTCTTGCAGTTGCAACCCCCGCGATGCACGATCCGATCCCAACCGCACCGTCCCAGGACCGTATTATTCACGACGTCCGCCATGAATTGTTGCTGCTGCCGCAATTCGGCATTTTTGATAATCTCACCTATAGAGTAGAC
>DATDGH010000985.1:0-4930 GCA_036522215.1 Candidatus Angelobacter sp.
AGTTGGCCTGCTGGCGCGCACCTATTGAGAAAGTTACGTCCCAGTCATTCTGGCGCCCCAGTTTTTCCAGGGCCTTTTGCCCATTCACCTCGCTGGTTTGCTTTTGTGCGACCAATTCCTTGAGCGGCGTGGGAGCCAGCTCCGGTGTATAAAGAGCTGCAATTCGTGACTGGGTGTCGTCGAGGTCGGCATTCAATTTGATCCTGGTAGTTTGCAGAGAGAAGAGCATGGGCCTGGTCACGTTTTGGGCCTCAACCATCTTCGTGGTCTTCGCCATCAACCCATCCAGATCGTCTAGTGCCTGCTGGATCAACTTCAATCGGTGCTGCAATGCTTGTTTTTCCAGGCTGGGTATTGCGTATTGAATTGCCTGTTGTGCGGAGGTTGTCGCGGTGTAAAGTTCGCAATTCGTCCGCGCCGCGTCCATAGTTAAACTCGCTTTGCGAATATTGGCCACACTGCTGGAAACGCCCCAGAAGAGCTGAGTAGGCAGGTCCGCGGTTGGCTGCGTAAATCCGGCCACGGCATTGGGAGTGCGCAGCAGGTCACGCTGGGCCAGCGCCTGCTGCGTGACGTAGTCACAGTAGTCTTGCTGATCTTTGACGATGGTTGCGTCCTCAGCCACCAGTTGTCCGCCCATCATCAGCAGGGCAGCGACCGCGACTTTTGCTTTGCTCCACGACATTGGTCTTGCTCCTCAGAAGAACAGCGGTTTACGATTCAGAAATACAGTCTTGGACTTCGCCGACTCCGGATGATCCAGTTCCATCTGTACCAGAAATCCGCGCATGTCCGACCTGAAGATCGGATGAACGGCGTGCTCCTCCGTCGTGAACACCTGTTTCACAGTTCCAACTTTGCGGCACGCGATCATGTTCAGGTAACAGTCATAGATCGGTGCGCCTGCTTTGACGCTGCTCTGGTTGTCGTAAGGCACAAAGGCGAAATACACTTTGCTCCCTCCAGACACACTCAAGTAGTAAGGAGTCTGCTTGGCCGTCGTGATGGCTTGTTTCAGCCGGTCAATCTGCTGCGACTCTTCCCGGATCTGCTTTTGGGCGATGGTGATGGCGATATCCAACTGGGCGATCTCCGATCGCAACTCCGCCTGCTTGTTGAGCACGTCCAGCGTTTTAGTATTGCTGGTGGTTTTTTCCATAACGGTGTCCTTCAACAGAAGCTCGCTGATCCGGCTGTCAGTAAACGAGTTTTGCGCCTGATTCAGCGCCGCCTTCTGCGTTGCCGCATCACCTTTCGTGATCAGTCCGGCTGCCAGATCTTTGTCGATGGCGGCTTCGACTTGCTGGACTTGAGTCATGACGCCCATGGTCTTCAGATTGTCAGCCTGTTTCTGCTGGTCAAGCTGTGAGAGCTGCGGCCCAGCGCTTCGGTTATGCGTGGTTTCACGGCCAATGGCAGACCGCAAAGCCGGCTCCAGTGCCAACAAGGCTGCGCGATGTCCGGTCATTTCTGAAATGCTGCTCTCCAGTCGTTTTTTGTCCAGGTTCAGGTCCTCCAGAGACTGCCTGCTGGTCACCAGTTTCTGGGTGAAGTCCAGGCTCTTATCGTCGGAAGGAGAGAGGATCACCGGCGCTGCCCAGGAGGTACTGATGGCATAGAAACCCATCACAAAGCCATAAGACAGCACGCCAATCAGAACGGCATACAGCGTCAGGATGGCAAAGATCCGGTAAAGCGCCACGACCGACTTGTAAGTGAATGCCTGAAGCAAACCCAGCTTGCGGGGATCAGCAGACAATTTCTTAACCATTGCGTTCGCCAAGGTACGCCTCCTGTTTCTTATTGCGAGTACCCCAGTCTCGCGAATCGAGCGTGCAGAGAGCGAGCGGAGTGATGAAAAGGTTGCTGACCAGCCACCAGGCCACATACGCGCCGAAGGCCAGCGGATTCTTAACCATCTCTCTGGTGCTGTTCCTGCGGATCGCCCACGCTGCCACCGCCGCAATGCAGAGGTAAATAAAAAGCGGTTCCGGCGCAGCCCAGGCTGTTGGATTTTGCGTGAGCATATTCACGGCCATCACCAGGGCTACCAGTGCGCCCAGCGGGGTGAGCACCAGAGTGAACACAGTGTTCGGGTGCAGCCTGGAGACATGTCGTGGCAGCGTCTTCAGCGTGTAAAACAGGTCTCGCAGAATGCTTTGCCGCCAGCGCAACTGTTGTTTGAACAAGTCGCTCAAGGTGGCCGGCACAGTCGTCCAGCACAGGGCATCGTTGTTCACATAAGTTCCGTAGCCGTGCAGCAATGCCAGATGAGTCATGAACCGGTCTTCACCCTGATTTACGGGAATGCCGAACCAATGGCGCTCCCGTACCTCCTGCTCAATCCTGAGCAGCAGCTCCCGCCGGATGGCGAAGAGACATCCTGCAATGCAGCCAACGCTTCGCGTCCAGTTCTCGGGAATCTTGTAGAGATGAAATGCCGCATAGTAGAGGAACGTCTGGATTGCAGTGATGGTCCCTGCGTTCGGATTGCTCACCCCCACTCGCCCTCCCACCGCGCCCACGGTCGGTTCGCAGAAGCAGGCAGTCAGTTCGCGGACGGCGTCAGGATGAAAAATGCAGTCGGAGTCAATCGAGATGATGATCTCAGCATTGGATTGCGACAGGGCCGCGCATTGCGTCCGCGCCTTGCCGCTGTTCTCTGCATTGCGCCCCACTGTTACCCGGATGTTGGTGAAGTCGCGCTGCGCCTTGAGCATCCACTCGTAACTATCGTCGGTGGAGCAGTCGTCCTGCGCAATAATCTCGAGTTTATCGTTGGGATAGTTGCTCTTGCAGATGCTCTCGATGGCTTCGTAGACGGTCTTGCCTTCGTTGTAGCAGGGCAGCAGTACGGTCACCGTAGGCTGAAAGGCAAAGTCCTTCTTCAGCTTTGCGCCTGGGACTGACCACTTGAGAATGGCGCCCAGCGTGTATTTGACAATCGTAATCAGTAAGGCCAGAAACAAAATCAACCAGACGAGTAGTGGTGCCATAACGCGCCTTCCTTTGCGAATCGGTCACTCGCCTGATTTGACCCAATCGGCAGCGCTTTGTCCGTTTTGATTTCATAAGATTTGTGAGCGAGTTGTGCGAGCTTGTTTACCAGTTGCTGACAAAGTTATCTTGCCGGCTCTGTGGGCGTCCCTGGCGGATAATTCGTAGTCTTACTTGCCCGAATGTTAAAGCTGCAGCGCTGTGTTCCATCGGAGCTGCGAGAGACGCTCTGAATGCCGCCAAACCTGCCCATCGCCGCTGAAGACCCAATCTGGTCAGGCTTGAGCAGTGGATCGTCGGCGAACCTCAGCTCTTCCGTCCACTGTAGCGGATAGCCTCCGCCATAGATGTGGAAATGAATGTGTGCAGGAATCGCGTGCCCGGGGTAGGGAGCGGGTCGGATAGTGCGGAATTCAAAGCGGCCCTGTGCGTCTGTCTTCGCCCATCCATGAAGCCGCGCGACTCCGTTTTCATCATTCTGATAGTTGCCGCTGGAATCCGTTTGGTAGGCGTAGACAATCACGTTGGACGCCGGCGTCACGCCATCGGGCGCAAAAACTTGTCCACTGACGAATAATCGCTCGCCGGGCTCACCGGGACTGCCGATGATCCCGACCGAGCTTACGCTGACCGGCGCCGCTGGCGTTGGCGGCGGACCGGCGGCAAGGCTGGCCAGTGTGAGGCAGAGAATCAGCAGGGCATCGGTCAACAATCGCTTCATGGTCTCCTCCGTCACAGGTTAAGACGCTGATCAGAGGATGACTGTTAACAGGTCAGATCTGGTTTCGCTGCCTCCACTTTTTCCATATCCAGCGTGCGGGGAAGAAGAGAACCACTCCCCACAGCAGGATGCTTGGACCGGCGGCGGCGAAGAACAGCAGGACGTTGATCAGCCCGGCAACCATGGTCTCATAGCCGTCCACGGCGGCGTTGCGTACCCGGGTTGAGGTGGAGTCAGGAACCACATGAACGTGCTGCTTGAAGTCTTCCGTTACTTTCATATTCACGGTGGAGAAGGCTACCTGCTTCTCCATGTTCTTCTTCTCGGCTTCCATGCGCTCAATCTCTTCGCGAACTGAGGCGATCTCCTGCTCCACTTGCAATACGTCCGATAGTCTTCCGGTGCGATGGCGCAGAATGTCGAGCAATGTCTGCTCTGTCTCACGGGCGTTCGCCAGCCGCGCCTGCAAATCAACGTATTGTTGTGAGACTTCCTCTCCTTTTTGTGATTCGTTATCAACCCGCCCCAAAGTTTTGAGCTCGCTGATTGCGGCATCCAGTTGGTCAGCAGGTATCCGCAGCGTTGCTTCCAGAGTGCGCGCAGATTCCGTCGAGCCGCTGGCGCTTAACTGGCCAAGATATCCATGATGGCGCTTCAGGATGTCTTCCAGCTTGGTGCGAGCATGGTCGAAGTCAGTGCTGATCAGCAGAAGGTCCGCGGTACGGATGACCATGGGGCCGGTAGGGAGAATGAGGCCACGGGGTTTGCTCTCGACGTTCTGTGTCTTGTGCTCACGTACTCCAACTGTCTCAGTTCCAACGACTAACCCAGCCTGCGAATCGTTGGAATAATATGATGCCGTCTGTTGCATCTGCGCTCGAGAAGCCTCCGCAGCGCGATATGCGGCCATCTTGCTCCTCATGAGGTTGGGGATTGAAAGCGCAACCACGATGGCAAGTACGACTGCTGTAGCAAGCCCTCTAACAACCCACCGCCATACGCCGGCGCGTAGCCGCCAACTCGGTCTCCGTTTCTTTACCGTAGCTTCCTGGTCCCTCACGTGATCTTCCAACGCCACCGTGATGCGCGGATTGATCTCAAGCTCTGAAGGCTCCACCTGCCATGCAGACAAGTCCTGCGAAACTCCACGAAGATTTGCCGCCAGTTCCTGGCACTCGCGACATTGTTCCAGATGTGCTGCCGCAGCGGCGG
>DATDGH010000986.1:0-7040 GCA_036522215.1 Candidatus Angelobacter sp.
GGGATCGTGCATCATGGCGCGTGCAATGGACAGCCGTTGCATCATCCCGCCGGAAAAACCGCGTACCATTCCGTCGGCACGGTCGGTCAACTGAAAGCGTTCGAGCATGTCTTTGCTCCGGCGTTGCCGCTCCTCCGGAGACACTCCGAAATAAGCAGCGTGGAAGAGCAGGATTTCCCGCGCGGTAAGGGAGAAGTCCAGATTGGGTCTCTGCTGCACCACTCCAATCAGGCGCTTGGACTCCACCTGCTGGCGCCATACTTCGAATTCGCCGATCCAGGCTTCGCCGCTGGTCGGCCGTATGCGCGTGGTCAGGATGCCCACCGCGGTTGACTTGCCTGCGCCGTTGGGTCCGAGCAAGCCGAAAATCTCTCCCGGTTGTACTTCCAGCGAGATGCCGTCCAGGGCAACGATCTCGATCTTCTTTTTGTCCTTCTTGCCGCCCATGCCACGCGCGCCAAATGCTGCGCTGGCCATGGCCAAAGGAGGAGGCGTGTTGTAAACCTTGCGCAAATCCCGGGTCCGGATTCCCACTTCCATAGACTTCTTCTCCTCATTTCCTCACGAGCTTGTCCAGTTCCTGAATGGTCCGCCATAAAATGGCTTTCAGCTTGGCTTCGCGCTCCGGTTTTCCTGAGGCCCATTTGGCCGCGCGCAGTGACTTCATCTGCACCTCGGTCACGGGCGCCAGAAAATCAAGCACCTCGGGTTCGAAAAATTTGCCTGACTCTTCCCAGGTCTCTGCCCGCTCCCAGATTCGTTTGGCCGCATCCGGATCTTTATCCAGTTCTTTGCGTCCGGCGGCGGTCAGGGTATAGGTGCGGCGTCCATCCTCCATTTTTGAGCTGATCAGCCCCTCGTTTTCGAGTTGTTGTGCGGTTGGATACACACTGCCGGGGCTGGCCCGGTAGGTTCCGCCCGACCGTTGTTTCATCTCTTTCATGAGCTGGTAACCGTGCTTGGGTCCCTCCGACAGCAGGGAAAGAATGGCAATGCGAAATTCACCGATCTCAAAGAAACGCCCACGGTTGAATTGGAGTCCGTAGAATTTCCGGCCGAGGCCTTTCAGCGGCTCGGAGACGTCAACCAGCGGAGCGCCCATGCTGGCGCGTAGCCACCAGTCTTTGCCCAGGTGTGCCCACCACTCTTTGCTCATATCGCCAGATACCTCGTAAGATATGTTGCAAGATATATATCGTACGATATATCGCACGTCAAGAAGAATTGCCGGAACTCGCAGGAATTGACAGAATTTAAAAGGCAGATTCCTCTCCGCTTCGCGGGATCGAAATGACACTCTAAGAGTTCCGCTGGCGCCTCCTTTCTTCCGTGTTGAAGGTTCTTCCTTTGTGGTCCATGGTAGATTTCAAGGTATGTTTGCGGACCGCACAAATTGGAACCTCACCCCCAACCGCCTGAGCGAAGCCCTGGACAGGCATCGCGCCAGTGGAAGGACACTTCTCGATTTAAGCGCATCGAATCCGACGGAGTGCGGTTTCCAGTACGCCAGTCATGCGATCATGCGTGCACTATGTAGTCCGCGAACCATTGAATACCGTCCGGACCCCAATGGATTGGAGATTGCTCGCCGCGCGGTGAGCAACTATTACGCCGAGAAGAATAGGAGAGTATTACTTGATAAAACCGTTCTAACCACAAGCACCAGTGAGGGTTACTCGTTCATCCTTCGCCTGATCTGCAATCCCGGCGACGAGCTGCTGGTGCCCACTCCGAGTTATCCATTGTTTGATTTCTTGGCAGAAATCCAGGACGTCCGGTTGAAGCGCTATCCCCTGATTTACGACCATGGCTGGCAAATCGATTTGCATGCATTGGAGCAGGAGATCACTGAGCGCACGCGAGGGGTCATTGTGGTCCATCCTAATAATCCCACCGGGCAGTTCACCAAAGCGGGAGAGATGGACTTCATCAACCGGCTCTGTGTCCGCCGTGGAATGGCGATTATTGCCGATGAGGTCTTCCTGGATTTTCCACTGGCGCCGGAGGCCCCACTGAGCTTTTGTGCGAACCAGGAGGCGCTCACCTTTACCATGAGCGGACTATCCAAGATCTCCGGTTTGCCACAGATGAAGCTGGCATGGATTGTGGTGAGCGGCCCGGAGGATCTGAAGCACCAGGCCATGGCACGATTGGAGCTGATAGCCGACACCTATCTTTCCCTGAATGCGCCGGTGCAGTTGGCGGCCCCGGTTTTTCTGGAGATGCGTCACGGTTTTCAACAGCAGGTGATGCAGCGACTGCGCGCGAACCTGGCCGAGCTGGACCGGCAGTTGGCGGCGCAGCCGCACTGTAGCCGCCTGGAGGTTGAGGGTGGGTGGTACGCGGTGGTGCGCGTCCCGGCAACCGGGTCCGACGAGGACCTAGCGCTCGAGCTGCTGGAGCAGAAAAACGTCTATGTCCATCCCGGCCACTTTTATGATTTTCAGCAGGAGGGCCACCTGGTAGTGAGCCTGATCACTCCGGAGAGTGAGTTTGCTGAAGGCGTCCAGAGATTGCTGGCGATGGACAGTCACTGAGCTAAAGCGCTTGTTAGTTGGGGTGTGGGGCTTTCACCGGCGCTCCGGGCGAAAGAAATCATGGAACCGCGCTAGCTAACCAACGGTAATCATTCACGTATAACATAGAAGCCCTGCCGCGGAGGACTGAATGCACTCTCTTGTCCACGACCTTCGTTATGCGTTCCGCCAGTTGCGCAATTCTCCGGGTTTTACTGCAACCGCCGTCCTGACACTGGCCCTGGGCATTGGGGCAAATACTGCCATCTTCAGCGTGATGAACAGCGTGCTCTTGCGCGGGCTCCCGGTACCCGACCCGCAAGAGCTCGTATATCTGTATGTCCTCCCCAATCAGCCTTCAGGCGCTTCCAATACGGGGAACAGTGAGACTTCGTTCTCTGAACCGGTGTTCGAGCAACTGCGCCAGGACCACCGCGCATTCGCGGAGGTGATGGCCTTCGTGCCCCTGTCATTGTCGGGCAAGGCGGCAATCCGCTTTAGCGACACGCCGGAAGAGGCCGAAGGCGATATGGTGAGCGGCAATTTCTTTTCCGGTCTGGGTGTGCAGTTAAGCCGTGGCCGCGGCTTTATACCGGACGACGAGAAGAACCACACTCCAGTGGCAGTTCTGAGCTACTCCTATTGGGAGCGGCGCTTTGGTCGCAATCCGTCTGTTCTTGGGCAATCCTTTTTTATTAAAGGGATACCGTTCACTGTGATCGGGATTGCGCCGGAAAAATTCTACGGCGTCGAACCCGGCAATTCGACCGATTTCTGGATACCGCTGCAAAGCCGTCCGGAACTCAACGCCTGGGGAACCCCCACATCGTTCGGAGCACTGTATGGGACACCGAGGTGGTGGTGCCTGGAATTGATTGCCCGGCTGCAGAAGGGAGTCTCGGCTGAATCCGCTATGGTGGAGGCAAACCCGGCGTTTGCGGCAGCGGCTTATATCGGTATCAGCAAGCCTGATCTCAAAGCGCAGAAGCCGGTGCTGTCTTTCAAGCCGGCTCGCGGCATTGAAGGCCTGGACACTGAGTCTTCCTATCAAAGAGCAATCGTGGTTCTGATGACGCTGGTGGGATTGGTGCTGGTGATTGCATGCGTCAATGTCACGACGCTGCTGGTGGCCAAGAAAAGCGCGCGGCAGCGGGAGTTCAGCTTACGCCTGGCTTTGGGCGCAAGCCATTCGCGAATCTTCCAGCAGTTGCTTCTGGAAAGCCTGCTGCTGGTGGTCGGAGGCGCGGTTTTGGCCTGGTTCTTCGCCCTGCTTGCCACGCGCGCATTGGCTGTGTGGGCGGAAATCGAGAGCGGGCTCGCTCCGGATGGAACTGTGCTCTTGTTCACCCTGGCAGTCTCAGGGGTTGCGGCGCTGCTGTTTGGGCTGGCGCCGTACTATCAGGCAACTCGGGTACCGGCGGCCATGGCGCTCAGAACCGGCGCCGCTTCAGGACATCAGACCCGCTTGAGCCGCTGGAGCGGCAACATGGTTATGAGCGCGCAGATGGCTTTGTGCTTCATGCTCCTGGTTGCTGCAGGATTGTTGATGCGCACGCTGCACAACTATGAGACCACGGATCTGGGCATGAAGACGCAAGGGCTGCTCGTATTTGGGATCACACCGCAAAAAACCGCCAACAATGCCCAGAGTTTGCAGTTCTACCGTGATCTTCTGGACCGCTTGCGTCGTTTGCCGGGAGTAGAGTCGGCGACAGTCATGGAGAACCGCCTGGGTTCGGGCTGGAGCGACAATAACACTGCTGTTCTGGATGGAGTACACCACACCTTTCAGGAAGCGCCTTTGCGCTCTAATACTGTGGGCCCGGATTACTTTCATGTGCTCGGTGTTCCCGTGCTGCATGGGCGCGAGATTACCGACGCTGATACTGAGACATCGCAGCCCGTGGCGGTGGTGAATGAAACATTTGTGAAAAGACTTCTTCCCCATACGGATCCGCTGGGCCATCGCCTGGGTGAAAAGACCACCATCATTGGCGTAGTGAAAGACAGCAAGTACACGCAGGTAAGCGAGAAGCCCCAGCCAATGGCGTACTACGCCTACACGCAAGCCCAGGGAGTGGCGCACATGGAAGTTGAGGTGCGCACCACCGGCAATCCAACTGCACTTCTGGATTCCATACGGCGGTCCATTCAATCACTGGATCCCAACCTGCCAGTCGAAAATCCTATGACGCAGCAAGCCGTCTTCGAACATTCGTACCAGTCGCAGCAGATGTTCTCGCGCTTGTCGTCATTCTTCGGACTGCTGGCCGCATTTCTGGTAGTCATCGGGTTGTACGGGACATTTTCTTACCGGGTCAGCCGCCGCACAGCCGAAATCGGTGTCCGGATGGCGTTGGGCGCGGCCCGTCCCACCGTGTTGTGGATGCTTCTGCGTGAAAGCCTGGTGGTGGCCACGATGGGACTTGTTCTTGGTCTGCCGATAGCCCTGTTTTCGGCAGGGGTCATGGAGTCTTTGCTGTACGGTCTGAAGCCTCGTGATCCGATCACTTTTGCGTTATCGCTGGTGATCGTGATATTGGTGAGCCTGGCGGCAAGTTTCCTGCCGGCGCGACAGGCGGCTTCCATTGAGCCGATGAAAGCGTTGCGCGCGGAATAACTCTCTTTTGGCCGCAGATTCGCGCAGAGTGACGCAGATAAAACCCAATTCTTTGATGGTCAGGTTTTTCTTCCGACCGGGGGTCCCCGACGCGCGCTTCGCGTGGCGGGGTGGTGGTGACCCGATGCACCGATGACCCGATTGTGTGCTCCCCCGAGGCACTCGGCAGAAGCTACTAACGCTTTTGAGCCACGCTTGGTGTAGCGCCGAACATGGCGTTGGCTTCTTCGAAGCGGCGGGCCATCTTGTCGCCA
The DNA here is from genome assembly GCA_036522215.1 of Candidatus Angelobacter sp. Lineage (GTDB taxonomy): Bacteria > Acidobacteriota > Terriglobia > Terriglobales > Acidobacteriaceae > Angelobacter. The sequence goes on from DATDGH010000986.1 coordinate 5,391, forward strand.
TTCATGGGCTGTTCCTGCAGGCTTTCTGAATCCCACTCACTGCGAGGCACGCCGAAGAAATCGCCGCCATAGACATGAATTGCTCCGGTGAGGCGGGGAATAGGGTTGGTGACGGAGTGGATGATGTCGCGGCCCAGCGGTTGCGCGTCTTTTTCGCAAAGCGCTTTTGCACCTGCAGCTTCTACTTTGCCCGCGTTGCCAGGCAGGCGCCGCCAGAAAATATTGTCCTCGCGTCCGGTATAGATCCCGATGATGGCCCACATCTGATGGTTGTGGGGCAGCAGCGTCATCCACGGCGCCCAGATTACATTAAGGATGGTGAGATCATCCGCCCGGTAAAGGGTTTGCATCTCAGCGCGCTGAGGTTCTCCAATCGCCTTCAGCACAGAGGCGGGATCAGAGACGGCGCGGGCGACCACTTCGCGTACCGCTGACTGGGCTTGATTCTCCTTAAGGGCTGCGCGACAGTCAGAGACAAATTGGTTCAGCTCGAACATTTCTTGGCTATCCTAACACCCGCGAAAGTGGTCACACAAAGCGGCTTCGGAGTAATTGCGGTCGAACGCAGGACCCAGGATTTCACGTTTATGTCATTTCAGAAACAAATGTGACCGCTCAAAATCGCTGCCCGAATGCGATTAGCAGACGGTAGGTACCTCTCTCCCGCCCCCTGTAAAAACTGTTTCAGATCGAACGTTCTCTCAAAAAGGGTGGGGCGGGATTCGGAGGGAAACTAAAAAGGTTTAGCAAGAACCATGGTGTGCTCGAAAGAGTGCGTTGGCGCCGGCTCGCTCGTCAGGCGTCGTTTCAGCCCGACCTCCAGGCGATCTGCGAAAGCATGCAGGGCGTTAGCCAGGTTGGCGCTCGAGGACGGCCGCCGCGAGGAGGCGAAACAGCAAATTCAACAAACTTCCGCATACTTTCAGCAGCACAAAGATCTAACTTCCGAAGTCATCGCCCGTACGTCGCTCGCGGAAATCGCAATAGATGAAACCAATACCGGGGAAGCGACGCGAGCCATTGAAAGCATTCGATTGTCAATTCGTGACAGCCAGTTGTCGATCTCACGTTTCATCTTTACCGTTGCCAACGCTCGAGTTCAAGCAGCAACTGGAAAACTGGCGGAAGGCCGCAAGACTCTAAATGGAGTCATCGCAGAAACCAGCAAGCAAGGCTATCTACAATACCAGCTTGAAGCTCGCCTCGCGCTCTGCCAGCTCGATGCGAAAACCGATCCCGCCGCCGCTCGCCTCCATGGCCAGGCTTTAGCAAAAGATGCCAGCGCCAAAGGATTCGCGCTCATCGCCAGGAAAGCGCTTGTGATTGGCGGCTAGCGAGACGGCCTACTCCAGTGAGCAACGAGATTCCCGATCATCATTTTCCATATACCAGGACCCGGAATGTTCCCGGAACCGCCATTCGCTGCGGGCGAGGACGGTCGGCTGTGGGCGTTGAGGGTGGACCAAAGTCTGCCGTGTCCACAAAGACGTTGTGAGTTTTGGTATCGAGCCCCATGGTCTTGGCTCCGAATTCCGTCTTCACGGTTTCTACCTCGCTGAATTTGTCAGGTGAATCCTCATGGAAAATATGGATCATGCCTTCACGGGTCGAGGCGAAAATAAGACCGGTCTCAGCATCATAGGCGCAGGC
>DATDGH010000987.1:0-4144 GCA_036522215.1 Candidatus Angelobacter sp.
GCCGTTCGCTGGGGCTGTGTCCGGTGATGTGGTCGGTGACGGCTTATGACTGGAACGCAAAGTCACCGGAGGTGATTATTGCCAATGTCGTCCAGCGGCTGGCGAGACACAAAGACCGGGGCGAGGTCATCTTGCTGCACGATGGAGGGCACCTCGCTTTTGGCGCCGACCGCGCGCCCACCGTGGAGGCTACCCGGCGCCTGTTGCAGCGCTACTCAACAGAAGGCAAAGAGTTTGTGGCCATTCCTGACCTCGAGCTGTAACCCGTTACCAACTAACAGGGGCGGGGCGTGTTCTATCTTTATCGAAGCCCCCATGATCATTTAAAATCTAGAGAACACAGGCTTTTATAAAAGGGAGCAACAATGAAGGCTCATTTGAAATCGTTATTTATCCTCCTGGCACTGGTGGCATTTTCTACCGCCGGTTTCTCCGCCGACGGCTCTTCGCTGAAGCCGCCTCCGGGCGCCAAGGTGGCAATCGTGGTGTTTGAAGACCTGGAATGCCCGGATTGCAAGAACGCCTATCCACTGGTCTGGGACGTGGCCAATGCTCACCATATTCCCGTGGTGTTGCACGATTTTCCGCTATCCATACATCCCTGGTCTTTTGAAGCCGCCATTTATGCCCGCTACTTTGATACCAAGTCGCAGAAGCTGGGAAATGATTTCCGTGGTTACATCTATAAGAACCAGCCGCAGATCATGGCGGCAAACCTGCGCCAGTATGTCCAGAAGTTCGCCGACGACAACAAGGTCCCGCTGCCGTTTGCGGTTGATCCGCAGGGCACGCTGAAGGCAAAAGTGCAGGCCGACTCTGCCCTCGGCACGAGTATTGGCCTGAAGCACACGCCCACCATTTTTGTTGTCGGGAACGGGGGACCATCCACGCCCTTCGTCGAAGTAGAAGACCGCTCGCAGTTGACCCAGATCGTCGAAGATATGCAACGTCGGGCGGGACCGGATACACCAGCAAAGCCGGTTTCAGCGAAGGCGCACAAAAAGACTAACTAGGCGGATCTGATCGATCCAACAAACTAACGATAACTAATTTAGCCTGGGCTTTCGCCCTGAAGCTGCTTGTAAGCAGGTAGGGTTCCCTCACTGCGTTCGGGATAAACTCAGAGCAAATCAAACCTACTTGGGCAGTTTGCGCAAGACCTCCAGGCATTCCTCATTGTCGGGCTCCTGGCTGAGTTCGTAGACCCGCGAGTAGACAATCTTGCCCTGAGTGTCCACGATGAACACGGCGCGCTCATTGATTCCCGGCAAGGGCGGGCCTTCGCGCAAGATGCCATACTTTTGCGCGATTCCGGCATGGGGCCAGTAGTCGCAGGCCAGGGGATACTCCTGCCAACCTATGGATTTTTCCTGCCACGCCAGATGGCTGTAATGGGAATCGGGGCTAATGCCCACGACCTGGGCATTCTGTTCGGCGAACTTGCTTACATCCCTGCTGTACGCCGACATCTCTCTGGTTCAGGTTGGGCTCCAATCCAAAGGATAGAAGGCCAAAACCACGTTTTTCTTGCCCCGGTACTCGCTCAACTTGAATTGATGCCTCTGTTTGCCGGTTACAGCCATCAATTCAAAGTCCGGAGCAGTTTCTCCCACTTTGAGAGCCGCCATCCCAACCCCTCCTGCCTGGTTACCAAAAATGGTGAACTGATGAACGCAAAAACCTCTTGAGGATGCAAGCAAAGCATTGTAGCTTCGTTCAGAAGACAACGGCAACGTGAGCCAGGAGGACCTTAAGCTTTCAGAGAGGGTGTTGGTGGTCAGAAAACGGCGGATACCGGGCGTGCATCGAAAGGCTTTAGTATAAATTTCAGGGAGTAGAGACAATGCTTGGGCTTAGTCATTACAACTATGAGCACTTCACGCGTGAAATCCTGGACGGGATTGCGCCGGGCGCCTTCTCCGGTGCTGAGCCAGGAGAGCGGGCGCCTGATTTCAAAGCCACCACGCTGGACGGCCAGAAGTTGCGCCTGAGCGACTATCACGGCAAACAAAATGTCCTGCTGGTGTTTGGCTCGGCCACATGTCCCATGGTCGCCGGTTCCATCCGTGGCATGAATGAGTTGTACGACCGATACGGTGACGATACCGCGTTCCTGTTTGTCTATGTGCGTGAGGCCCATCCCGGAGAGAGAATCCGGGCCCACCGAAGGATGGCCGAGAAGGTGCGGGCTGCCCGCGTCATTCGCGGCGAAGAAGAAATCCACATGCCGATGGTGGTGGACGATCTACCGGGCTCCATCCATCACAAGTATTCCCCGCTGCCCAATCCCGCATTCCTGATCGACAAATCCGGTCGCGTGGCTTACCGCTGCATGTGGGCACAGCCGGAGCAACTCAGCCGAGCCATTCAAGAGCTGGAGGCGCAGCAGGAACGGGGCCTGCAGCACGCAGTTGTCAATGGCGGACAGGACCTGACCATGCCGGTCTCTTATGGCATGTTGTTTTCCTATCGCGCGTTGGAGCGTGGAGGGCAGCAGGCAATCGGCGACTTCCGTCAGGTCTTCGGAGTTCGCGGTAACGTAGCGCTAGCTACTTCGCGGATGGCCAAACCCTTGCTTGAGAGTCCTGGGAGAGTGCTGGCCATTGCGGCGCTAACAGCTGCGGTGCTGGCCGGTGGCCTTTATGCCGGATTCGAATTGCGCAAGCGCCGACTGGGCGTGTGGCGCAATCCGTACCGCGCCTATGAGGATGAAGAAGTCCGGGACACTGATACCGGAACGGATTACGGAGCTATCGGAATCTAAACCTGGCAGGTTGGTAATTTGAAATCAAAAGCAAGAGCCTGAGCGGCTGCGCTCCCGATTTTTCTCAACTCGCGATCGGGACTTCTGCTTTTTGCTCAATTCTCGGGATCCTAACCCGGAGTTGTTCGCCTAAATCGAGAAGACGTTCCATCCACAGTCGCAATGCAGGGTCGGCACTTTTTTCAATTAATGGAAGGTTCTTTTTCATCATGGAATAGAAAATGTTTTGCGCCTGCCAGAGATTTACGGAAAAGGGGAACATCTTGAGGAGGGTGACCTGAGCATTTGCGCGTTGCACCAACTCCAGATTTCCAGGTTGCTGCGCCAGCCGCTCCATTAATCGCGCCAGGCCCTTGCTGGCGGCAAAATTCAGCCCGGTTTCCTCCAACCGGATGCCCTCAGATTTGGCCATCTCCATGGACATGGCAAGACGCAGTGAATCCACCGGATCGGTCTCCAGAGCACGCCGAATATCATTGTTGAGGACAAACTCCGCGGTAATTCGCAATACGTCCGGCACCGGCTGGCCCATCTCCTTGAGGAAGCGCAGTAATGGGCCATGATGTCTGTACACTTCGCGATAACTGGTCTCAGCCTGCTCGAGAGTCTGGCTGAGAATCAGGTCCAGAATCCGTTTCTGTTCGTCTTTGAACAGGGACTTGAGCGAGTAGCGCAAGCCTTCAAATTCCTCGTCGAGCAGGCGCAGCGTCTCGGGAAAATCGCCGGCGGAAAACACAGAGCTGATTTCATTGACCACGAGTGAGTAGTCTTGCTGATCGTTGAATTCGTGTACTCCGGCATGGAGCACCTGATCGCCGATATGAATGACGGCAAAGGCGAGCTCACCGGACTCACGGGTAATATGCGAAGTTACAGTGATGCGTCCCAGGATCAGCCTGGCCTGGCCGGACTCAAAGCGCTGGCAATCCTGGATGCGAATGTCGTAGCAAAACCTGGGGGTTCCATCATCGGAATCTTCAAAAAGAGCGCTGATGGCAAAATGCGCGGCCACGCTGCGAAGATCCACCATCTCAGGCTTGACAAACATTTCGTAGACGCGGGCGCCATCGCCTATTCCCGGGATGTTGCTCTTAGCTTCTGCAAGACGCCTTAGGAATTCGGGCTCCAGGTCTTCACCGGTCGCCGCCCTGGCCAACTGGATGACGCGCCCGGCATACTGGATTACCTGGCTGGTTTCGAGTCCGCTGACCTCATCAAAGAACCAGCCACAGCTTGTGAACATGAGCATGGCATGGCGCTGCATCTCCAGAAGCTGGAGCACGGCAACCGTTTCCTGCGGCTGAAGCTGCCGGCGTGAATACTTCTCGAAGAAGATCCAGAGGCTCTCCGGAGATCGGTCCAGGATTACGTCAATGTAGT
>DATDGH010000988.1:0-2014 GCA_036522215.1 Candidatus Angelobacter sp.
ATCCTTACAACGTGGTTTTTGCCGCCGCATTCATGGCCCAAAATGGACACGGAGACGAGGCCCTGAAGATCGCACGCCAGAATGAAAAACTGTTGCCTGCTTCGTATAACCTGGCAGCAGTTTTTGCCCAGGCCGGCCAAAAAGAAAAAGCTCTTGCTCTGCTGAAGCGCCATTTCTTCCGATACGAGCGCTATCAGGAAGTACGTGCCAAGGAGATGATGGAGGCGCGGGTGGACGCGGTGTTTGCCTCTCTGCGCGAAGATCCATCGTTTGTAGCTCTAACCAGCGGCGCAGACGGCAGGTTGCCGGTTCCAATGAGTGCGCCGAAGCCGGCAGGAACCCAATAGCGCAAGCAGGATTCCTGTGTTGCGGTTTGGGCTGTGGCTTTCGTGTGCCCAGCGGCCGTAGATCTACGCCTTCACGAAGCAGAATTAATCGAAACAAAATCCTGAACGTCCGTCGAGTTCACTGCTACAGATTCCCGTAAGAAAATATGCATTCCTGGAAAGGTGATGGTCCGCGACTCATCGGTCTTTGTCTCCAAGCGATGACAATTCTCGCCAACCCTTTGTATTTTCAGCCATAAACTTGTTTCACGGAAGATTAATCTGAAGCGCTGCCGATTGGAATGTGAGTTGCAGAATAGAATGTCCGAGCTAACGCTTTCGTGTGTTCTGAAGTCCTTAGGCTTCCCCAACAGAAAAGTCGACCCTCAAGCTTTTAACACTTTTTGACACTTAAGGAGATTAAAATCCACCATGAAGAAGCTACACATGAAGAGAATCTTGCTTGCTGCACTGAGCCTGTTAGTGGTTAGCGCGACAGTGTACGCAGCTGAGAAAACCGAACTGCGCGCCAGCCTGACTGGAATTCAAGAAGTCGCGTCACTAACAGTTATAACAGACGCAACCGGCACCTTCACCGCCACCATCAACAACGACTCAACTATCACCTACACATTGACCTACAAGAACCTGTCGAGTGCAGTCAAGCAGGCGCACATTCACATCGGGGCAACAAAAATCAGCGGCGGCGTCTCAATATTCCTGTGCAGCAACCTGGGTAATGGGCCAGCAGGCACGCCTGCATGCCCCGACGATGCTACCCACTCCGGTAGCGTGTCGCACACCGTCTCCGCTGCGGATGTAATCGGGCCCGCGGGGCAGGGGGTTCCCGCCGGCGACTTCAAGGATGCTGTTCGCGCAATCGTCAGCCACGTTACTTACGCGAACGTTCACACAGCCAACTTTCCAGCCGGCGAGATCCGCGGACAGATCCGGTCGACAGAGGATGAGGACGACGAGCTTCCTGGAGCCGATAGTCATCATCATCACGACCACGACTAGTCTTTCTGCGTTACTCCAGCCAAGGCCCTGATCCGTCAGGGCCTTCATTCTTTTCATATTCTGAAGTTCGATCCGGATCCTTACCACGAATAATGCACGTTGTAGGTGACTACCTTTTCTCCGTCTGGGGGCACTTGCACGCGAAATTCAACTGACTGGGAATCCAATTTATTGAAGTCATCTGACTTCTGTTGAATCTCCCAGGTGGTCCAGCGATAAAGCTTCTCCAATACCCGGACCTCCACCGCTTCCTTTTTGTGGTTTCGCACTCTGATTTCAAAAGACTCGTCCAGGGTCCTGCGATTGATATCAATTTTGTAGTTGGTGCGTTTGCGCTCGCCAACAATGTCAAAAGCGTTGCCGGTTTTGACTCGGACCGTCTCATCGGCGGGCGTGTGGTCAATGGTGTTTTCGCCGGTAAACTCCACCTGGCCATCGTCATCACGCCGGTAAAAGCGCAGGCGGCCTTTGGGCAGAGGCATGCCCAGGTTATTGGCCTGGGAGTTTTTAAACTCCTGCATCACCCAGACTTTCGGGTTAGATTGCGTGCCATAATTCTGGTCGTTGCGGATTTGATCGTAGTTGTAGTAACTGTAGCGGCTGTCAATAGCTGCCCCGTTGTACACGTATAGCCTTTGCGACTTGATTCCGCCAGCAGCGACAAATTC
>DATDGH010000989.1:0-6358 GCA_036522215.1 Candidatus Angelobacter sp.
GCACTCGCACGAAATCAAGCCCGGAATGGTGTTCGCGCTTGAAACCTTCTGGCCCTCGAAGGATGGTTGGAGCGCGGCGCGCATCGAGGAAGAAATCGTGGTCACGGAAACGGGCCACGAAGTCATCACCAGGTTCCCGGCGGAGCAGCTGCTGGTAGCGGGCGCGCACTATCACACGGTGAGCGGGCCTCTTCCCACCATACGCGAGCACGACCCCGCGCCCAGTAGGAGTGTGGTCGAGATGGTGGAAGCCAGCGCTCGCAAGGAACGAATTCAGCGACGGTATTGATGGTCGGTTGGAAGGTGACCTGGTTCTGGACCATATCATTGAGATTGATCCCGTTGATCGTCCAGTTCACCGCATCTTCACGATTGCCGGCGGTGTTCACGGCAAATGAACCCTGGCCACGCAAAGGAGCGGTCAAGAAGCCATTCTGCGGTGGCGTGACGCTTCCGGGTACCAGCAGCGCCAGATCAACAAAGTGCCGGCCATTCAGGGGAATCTCCTGCACGGTGCGCTTATCAATCGTTTGACCCACCGTCATCGTGGTGCTCTCGATAATCGGGGTAGCCCCTTCTACGGTCACAACCTCGGTGGAGCTTGCCACCCTCAGGCTGAAGTTCTGCACGATGTTCTGGTTCACTTCCAGCACAACGTGGTCGGCTTGCTCCGCCTGGAATCCACTCTGTTCAATCTTTACCCGATAGACTCCCGGTGGTAGCGCTGGAACTTCGTAATCGCCGCTGCCGCCGGTGGTGGTTGTGCGCTCGATCGCTTGCGCTACGCTGGTGACCGTTACTTTGGCGCCAGCCACGGCGGCGCCACTTGGGTCAGTTGCTGTGCCTTTGATACTGGCAGTCGTTTGGGCAAATGCTGCCACAGCGAATAGCAGCGCCAGCATGCTCAGGAGAGAAACAATCTTCTTCAGCATCAAAACTCCTCCTCTTAAAACTTTTTGAGTGGGACGGCATGATTACTTGAAATCTATGAAAGGTCGGCGCCGTGGAATCGAGCCTTCTACAAGCGACCAGAAAATAAGGGTTCGCTTAATGGTTCTTAATTGCACTCAGAGTACCAATCAGGTAAGCCAAGTAAGGTTATTATTTCCAACGATTTAGATAGACTAATTGAACCTTGCTCGTGGGAGTATACAGAATCTCATAGAAGGCTGGAAATGCCTATATTGAAATTTGGAAGTGGAGCCATGTTAACAAACTCATGAAAAAGCAACTTGACATTTGTCAATGTTAGGCGCCCACAGGGAGTCCGAGCCTCTTTTTGGTTTCCCTGCAATTTCTCGTGGCAAACTTCGAATAATTGCCGATTACATGCCAAATTCAATGTTGGAGAACCACAGAGCGTACGGATAAGGCGTGCGAAGGATCCAGCGTAAGCGAGCGCTGCAGAACCATTTCCAGAGCAGTTCCCGTTTCAAATCGGATGTCCTGTCCTCGTGTGAGCAGGACCGTAGCCAGGCCCACCACGCCGCCGATTCCCCCGCCTATAGCAGCGCCTTTCACAGTTTGAGTCGCCAGACCTCCAATGGCTGCTCCGGTTCCACTAGTCTTGGCTACGGTGGCTGCGTCCTTGCCTTTCTGGCCGTTGGCTTTCACCGTGCCTTCTTCGTCGGACATCGACTCGTTGTCGGCTCCGGGCGCATTATCAAGAGATCCGGGAAGCTGGACTGTATAGCCATCCGGGAATATCAGGGTATTGAAGTGGATTTGCAGCTCGGCGCGGCCCTTGACTCTGCCCGGCCGCTGCACTCGCATGATTCTTCCCTTCACGTAAGTTCTGGGAGGAATCACCATGACATTATCCTGCGTCACAGGAAATGCAGTCTCACAATAAACGGCGTCTCCTACGCGCGCATTTTTGGTGTTGATGGGACTCTGCAGATGGAGCAATACCTTGGTTCCCGCGGGAACCGTGACTTGCTTAGCCGCCGCGGGATCGGCTTGGGGTGAGTTGTCCTGGGTTTGTGCTCCAGCTATGACTGCAATCGCGAGAACCAGAAGAATCAAACGGTGCATACGTTTGGCCTCATCTCTATCAAAACTGATTTTAGGACTCCTGGAAGGAATAGTCACGCGACACTTGTGCCATCTTCTGCCAGGACCAGTCTTGGAGAGAACGTGGTCGCAACGTTTTCTTGCGGCGACACTATGGGTGACGGCCCTACTCGGTCAGAATTTGGGTGGAAGCTACGGTTTCCGGCTCAACGATGTCCAGACGGACTTTCTCGACCCCGGCATGGAAGTCGAGCATCCGGGCGGCGCTATAGCTCAGGTCCATGATCCGTCCCTTGATGTAGGGGCCACGGTCATTGACACGGACTATCACCGATTTGCCGTTTCGCAGGTCGGTGACACGGACGTAGGTTCCCAGGGGAAGCTGGCGGTGCGCAGCGGTCAGTTCGAACATGTCAAAGTCTTCGCCGCTGGCGGTGGTCCTGCCGTGAAACTTCTTGCCGTACCAGGAGGCATTGCCTACCTGATAGGGCTTGGATTCGTGATGTGTAGCCTTACGACTTCGCTTAACTTGGGGTACGGGGTGATTTGGAACTGGAGCCGCCCCCACGTTGGCAGCCAGAAAAACAGCCGCCACCAGAATGGACAGTACGCGGTTCATTCACACTCCTTATGGACATCAAAAGTTTGAATCCCCCTTGAAAACGTTCTCGTAATTGTATGTATCTGAAGGACAAAAGTGCAACTGTCTTTTTTCTATGCAAAAACAAAAGTGTTGCGCTTTTACCACTATCATGTTAGAAGAATCTTCCCCAGCCCGGAAGTCCTTCAGTATCAGATACCTGTATTTCGATGTGCCCTAAAGTTGGTTCGGTTGTAGCGTCCCTAAGTTATATTTATGCATTATTTGATGTATATGCACGCTGGCCTCGGTTGATCTCCTTGGAAATTTGAGCGAGAGGGTCTAGTTTCGGATGACCCGGTGACCCAATCGCGTCCACGACCAAGATGCGTGAAAGTAATTACAGACCCAACCAACTATGAAAACGCCACATATAATTCAGCGCATGTCGTCAGCCGTCGAGACCGAGATCAAGTTCCGCATGGACGATGTTCCTGCCCTGACCGTCAGATTGCCGTCCCTCGGGTTTCGGATTATCACTCCCCGTACCCATGAAATGAACACCCTGTTCGACCTCCGTGGACGCCCCCTGCGCCGCAAGGGCGCCTTGCTGCGGGTTCGCAAGTATGGCGACTCTTGGACGGTGACCTTTAAAGCCAAAGCCACCCCTGGCCGGTACAAGTCACGCAGGGAGATCGAAACCGGCGTGGAAGACGGCGAGGCTTTGCTTGCGATCCTGGAAAATGTTGGATTCCGCCCCGTCTTTAGCTATGAGAAATTTCGCAGCGAGTGGAGCGACGGCCAGGGACACCTGCTGATTGATGAGACGCCGATCGGCAATTTTGGCGAGATCGAGGGACCGGGCAACTGGATTGATTCGACCGCCGCGCGGCTCAACATCCAGCCCGGCGATTACATTACTGATTCGTATGCCATCCTTTTTCTTAAGTGGAAGCGGCGCACCCACAGCAAAGCCAGGAACATGTGCTTCGCTGAAGTACGCCGAAGCTAAGCAATTGGCAGTTAGCCATGACCCGCGGGCTTTCAATTACTCAATTACAAATGACCCGATTACCAATCTTCTAAAAAGAATGGTTCGGTCTGGAATAAATCCTTAGACTGAGATACCTTGGATTTGCCGCGGTAACAGCCCAGGGCACCCGTCGGGAGGCCAAACAAAATGTACGATTACATCATTGTGGGCGCCGGCTCTGCCGGATGCGTGCTCGCCAATCGCCTGACCGAGGATCCATCAGTCAAGGTCCTGTTGCTGGAAGCAGGCGGTCCCGATTCCAAACGGGAAATCCATATACCGGTGGCTTTTTCCAAGCTGTTCCGGACCCCCTGCGATTGGTCTTTCTACACGGAAGCGGAACCGCAACTGGAGAATCGTAAACTCTACTGGCCTCGGGGCAAGGTTCTGGGCGGCAGCAGTTCGCTCAATGCCATGATCTACATCCGTGGCAATCGTCTGGATTACGAGAACTGGTGCGAATTGGGAAATCCGGGATGGAGCTTTGCTGAGGTCCTGCCTTATTTCAAGAAGTCGCAGAATCAGGAGCGAGGCGCCTCTGAATACCACGCGACGGGAGGGCCGCTCAACGTTTGCGATCTGCGTTGCGTGAATCCGATGTCACAGGCCTTTGTAGATGCGGCGGAGCAAACAGGTTTCCGGCGGAATCCAGATTTCAACGGTGACTCCCAGGAAGGCTTCGGGATCTATCAGGTCACTCAACAGAAGGGACGGCGGCACAGCGCCGCAGCAGCGTTTTTACGCCCAGCCATGACCCGGCCCAATCTCAAGGTGCTGACCAATGTGCACGTCAGCGGGATCTTGTTTGAAGGCAGAAGCGCCGTGGGTGTGAGCTTCCATCAAGATGATCGAAGCCGCCAGGAGCGAGCGGGGCGCGAAGTGATTCTGTCGTCCGGAGCCATCGGTTCGCCCCACATCCTGCTGCTTTCCGGTATTGGGCCCGCCGATCAATTGCGCCAGTTCAGCATCCCTGTAGTTTGCGATCTGCCCGGCGTGGGTTCAAATCTGCAGGACCACCCTTCCGCGGGTCTCATTTACTCGAGCCTTCAGCCAGTGAGCTTGCTGAGCACGGAAGGTCTGCCGGCACAGCTGCGCTATGCCTGCTTCAAAACGGGCCCACTTACTTCCAACGTTGGCGAAGGAGGCGGCTTCGTGCGAATCTCCTCTACATCGCGAACGCCGGACATCCAATTCCACTTTGCTCCGGGCTTTTTCAGAAATCATGGATTCGAGACCAGCACGGAGCATAGCTTCAGCTTTGGGCCAACGCTGGTTCGGCCACGCAGCGCGGGACGCATCAGCCTGCGCTCCAGTAATCCCCTGGATGCGCCTCGGATCTACGCCAACTACTTTGCTGACCCCGGGGACATGGAGTTGATGGTGGAGGGTTTGAAGCTTTCGCGGCAGATAGCTCATGCCCCTGCGCTATCGAAATTCCGTGGACGCGAACTCTATCCCGGTGATGACATTCAAAGCGACGATCAGTTGCACAGCTATGTTCGTCAGGTAGCTGAGACTCTTTATCATCCGGTAGGAACGTGCAAGATGGGAGGCGACGCCATGGCGGTGGTCGACTCAGAATTGCGCGTCCGTGGCCTCGACCGGCTGCGGGTGGTGGATGCCTCCATCATGCCCACCGTTCCCGGCGGCAACACCAACGCGCCCACCATCATGGTGGCCGAAAAGGCGGCCGATATGATCAAAAACGGACGCGCGACGAAAAAGCAGCAAGAGCGAGTCCTGACGGCATCATAGCTGCATATTTCCGTGCTCTCAGCTTTTTCGGCGCCTTTCCCGAGGTGAAGCCGGAGGAGGTATCGATAGTTAGTTAGGTGTTTGCTTTTCTCTTTCCGATGACCCGTTGACCGGGGTCCCCGACGCGCGCCTTGGCGTGGTGGTGGTGACCGGGGTCCCCGACGCGCGTTCGCGTGGCGGGTGGTGGTGACCCGATGACCCGATTATTCCTTCACCTGCCGTGCAGAAAATCATTCACGGTCTTGATATACAGATTGGGCTGATCCACAAAGGCCATGTGCCCTGATTGCGGCACAACCACCAGCCTGGAGCCGGCAATCTTTTCGTTCATGGCGCGGGATAATGAAGGATTAGATTCGTCGTGGTCTCCGCAGATAATGAGCGTTGGTACCTTGATGGTTGCCAGCCGGTCGGTGTACTCAACCGACTTCAGATTGCCATCAACAATAAATTCGCCGTCCGATCCCCACATAGTCCGGTAGAGGTCCCAGGCGGTACTGGTATTGCCGCCCATGGGATCGTAGTTCGGGTCCGGACGACGCTGGTACAGGAAAGGAAAATAGCCATCGCCCCATGCCAGTTTGGCGTAGTCGTCAGGATAGCGATTTTTCTCCCAGTCTTTGCCATTGCCGAACAGACCGGCTTTTTCCAGCGACTCGAGTTTTTCCCGCTCGTCTGCGGGCATGCTTTGTTTTTGCCGGGCCAGCACCTGATTGAAGGCAGAAGTGCTGGAAAAAGTCCCACCCAGAATCAGATGGGAAAGGTTCTTCTGATACTTCAATGCGTAAGCCTGCGCTAGTACGCCACCGTAGGAGTGGCCAAGTAGATTCATCTTGCCCAGGTTGAGCGCCTGACGCACGGCTTCCACGTCTTCCACCATGTTTTCGACCGTGTACTTGCTCGAATCTTCCAGCTTTTCAGAACGGCCGGAGCCGCGCTCGTCGATGAAAATAATTTTGTTGCTTCGGGCCAGCGGT
>DATDGH010000990.1:0-1753 GCA_036522215.1 Candidatus Angelobacter sp.
GTCCCCTTTGGCAACCTCGGGTCAGGGAAAGCCGTTTGCACTAGGTGGTAAGGTTTTTCCACTATTGGCTCGGTCCCAGCCTTCTCATCGCGTCCGCCGCGCCACGAGCACCGTTCATCTAAGTTAACTGCCTTATTTTCAACAACTAAACAATCGCCCACCTGGCAAGCAGCCTTGCCACTCGTTTCAGACTGGTAGGCTGATTGCGACATTCCTTCCGCTAGTGATTGCGGCATTAATGGCGGTAGCTTGTATGGAGGCCCGCAAGAGGCATTTTCGGCTGGCGTACCGTGCCCTGGGAAGACCGGCTTGAGCTGTGCGAGCAGGCAGGTACAGTGAAGATCCACATTGCAGATCCGCTCTCGGACAGTCGTTGGGATGACTTGGTTGCTCGGCACCGCTCCGCTTCAGTGTTTCATGAACGAGGTTGGTTGGAGGCCCTGGCCCGCACGTATGGATACGAGCCTTTCGTGCTGACAACCGCGGCTCCGGGCAAAGAATTGAACGATGGGCTAGCCCTGTGCCGGATATCAAGTTGGGTGACTGGCACTCGTTTGGTATCTTTGCCCTTTGCGGATCATTGTGATCCCCTTTTGAACGACCCCATTGACTACGAGGCCTTCACCGGATGGCTGAGGAACGAACGCGATAGCAAGCACCAGCGTTATGCCGAACTGCGGCCCTTGCAGGAAGTTCACCCGTCAGCAGCGGGTTTTGAGCCTTTTCGTTCCTACTGGCACCACGAACTCGATTTAGGATTGAGCGCAAAGCAACTTTTTCAGAGGCTGCACAAGAATTCCTTTCAACGCAAGATCCAAAGGGCTGAAAGGGAAGGGCTTAGCTGCGAAGCCGGCCGATCTCAGGACCTGGTGGATGAATTCTACCGGCTTCTCCGGATGACCAGACGGCGCCATCACCTGCTCCCGCAGCCTCGAATCTGGTTCAGAAACCTGGTTGCATGCTTTGGTGACAGGATTGAGATCAAGCTGGCCCGGAAAGATGGGGCCGCCATTGCGGCCATTGTCACGCTTCGGCATGGTTCTTGCGTCGTATACAAATACGGGTGCTCTGACGCAAGATTCCACAACCTTGGTGGAATGCCCTTTCTACTGTGGCGTCTTATTGAGGAAAGCAAAGCGGCTGGAGTCCAAAAGATCGACTTCGGCCGTTCCGACCGCGACCAAGATGGCCTTATTGTTTTTAAGGATAGGCTCGGGACGACAAGGACTTTGCTGACATACTATCGGTTCACAAACGGCACGGTAAGACGAGAGACGGCTCCATGGGAATCGCAAGGATTGCGTGAATTAATCTGTCGTCTTCCGGAATCATTTTTGTCTCAAGCGAGCCGGGTCGTGTACAAGCATTTGGGTTAGTGGAAGTAATTTCACCTTGAGAAGTGATTCGCAGAGTTTTTTGATTTGTTTCTTATTAGCTGACACCGTTTAAGACGTCAATTTTCGCCGCAACACTCATCGCCGAGGAGGCTGTTCCAATGCCCATCAAATGCTCCATGGGAATCATGGCCCACAACGAGGAAGCTAATATCGGTCGGCTACTCGAAGTATTGCTTTCACAAAAGCTGAAGAGTGTCTCGTTGAGCGAGATTGTAGTGGTGGCAAGCGGCTGCACCGACAATACCCATGCCATCGTATCGGATTGGGAGAAGCGCGACTCGCGCATTCGCTTGATCGTGCAGGAAAAGCGGGCAGGCAAGGCGGCGGCCATCAACGAGTTTCTGCCTCTTGCCAAG